>NZ_VYKE01000037.1:0-46187 GCF_032424515.1 Pseudomonas sp. JV245A | reverse complement strand
GTCTTGCCAGTGGGATGCGCTACCATGGCCCTCCCTTTTTTTGTTGCCTGCCACCATGCACTGTCCCTTCTGCGGTGCCAACGACACCAAGGTCATCGACTCGCGTCTGGTCGCCGAGGGCGAACAGGTGCGCCGCCGGCGTGAATGCCTGGCCTGTGGTGAACGTTTCACCACCTTCGAAACCGCCGAACTGGTGATGCCGCGCCTGATCAAGACTGACGGCAGCCGTCAGCCCTTCGACGAAGAAAAACTGCGCGCCGGTATGCAGCGCGCCCTGGAAAAACGCCCGGTGAGTGTCGAGCGTCTGGAGGCGGCGCTGGTGCACATCAAGCACAAGCTGCGGGCCACCGGCGAGCGCGAGGTCAAGTCGCTGGTCGTGGGTGAGCTGGTGATGACCGAGCTGCAGAAGCTCGATGAAGTCGCCTACATCCGCTTCGCCTCGGTCTATCGCCGTTTCCAGGACCTCAACGAATTCCGCGAAGAGATCGACCGTCTCGCCCGTGAGCCGGCCAAGCAATGAGCCAGCCTGCCGAGCAAGCGGTCCTCGACGCCCACTACATGGCCCGTGCTCTGGAACTGGCGCGCAAGGGTCGCTACTCCACCCATCCCAACCCGCGTGTCGGCTGCGTCATCGTGCGCGACGGCCAGGTGGTGGGCGAGGGCTGGCACGTGCGGGCCGGCGAGCCCCATGCCGAGGTGCATGCCCTGCGCGCGGCCGGTGAACTGGCCCGTGGCGCCACCGCCTATGTGACCCTCGAACCCTGCAGCCATCACGGGCGTACGCCGCCCTGCGCCGACGCCCTGGTGAATGCCGGTGTGGCACGGGTGGTCGCGGCCATGCAGGACCCCAACCCGGAAGTGGCCGGCCGTGGCTTGCATCGCCTGGCCCAGGCCGGCATCGACACCCATGGCGGTGTGCTGGAAGGCGAGGCGCGGGCGATCAATAAAGGCTTTCTGAAACGCATGGAGCACGGCTTGCCTTATGTGCGGGTCAAGCTGGCCATGAGCCTGGATGGCCGCACCGCCATGGCCAGTGGCGAGAGCCAGTGGATCACTGGCCCTGCGGCGCGCTCTGCAGTGCAGCGCCTGCGGGCCGAGTCCAGCGTGGTACTGACCGGCGCCGACACAGTGCTGGCGGACGACGCGCGGCTGACCGTGCGCGCCGCCGAACTGGGCCTGGATGCCGAGCAGACCGCCCTGGCCATGAGCCGGCCGCCGCTGCGGGTGCTGATCGACGGCCGCCTGCGGGTGCCTCTGGATGCGCCATTCTTCAAGGCCGGCCCAGCGTTGGTTGCCACTTGTGCGGCGGTGGAAGAGCAATACGCCAACGGCCCGGAATGCCTGATTGTTCCAGGCCCCGATGGCCAGGTGGATCTGCGTCTCCTGCTGTTGGAGCTGGCGGCCCGTGGGGTCAACGAAGTGCTGGTGGAAGCCGGCCCACGCCTAGCCGGGGCCTTTGCCCAGCAGGGCCTGGTGGACGAGTACCAGATATTCGTCGCCGGCAAGTTCCTCGGTTCCTCTGCGCGGCCGTTGCTGGACTGGCCGCTGGCGCAGATGAGCCAGGCGCCATTGCTGAAGATCATAGAAATGCGTGCGGTGGGCGATGACTGGCGAGTCACTGCCATCCCGGCCCCGCCAGCGAGCGTATAATTCCCGACTTTCGCCTACCCGGCGGCCCTGTTCTCGAGGAGGACTCCATGTTCACCGGCATCATCGAATCCATCGGCAGCATTCGCGCATTGACCCCAAAAGGCGGAGATGTGCGGGTCTATGTAGAAACCGGCAAGCTTGATCTGGCCGACGTCAAACTGGGCGACAGCATCGCGGTGAACGGCGTCTGCCTGACCGCTGTTGAACTGCCTGGCGATGGTTTCTGGGCCGATGTCAGCCGTGAAACCCTGGACTGCACCGCTTTTCATCAGTTGAAGGCCGGCAGCCGGGTGAACCTGGAGAAAGCCCTGACCCCGACCACCCGCCTGGGCGGTCACCTGGTCAGTGGCCATGTCGACGGCGTCGGTGAAGTGGTGGCGCGGGAAGAAAATGCCCGGGCCATCCAGTTCCGCATCCGCGCACCGAAAGAGCTGGCCAAGTACATCGCCCATAAAGGCTCGATCACCGTCGACGGCACCAGCCTGACGGTCAACGCGGTCAATGGCGCCGAGTTCGAGCTGACCATCGTTCCCCACACCCTGGCGGAAACCATCATGGCCGACTACCGGCCGGGTCGGCAGGTCAACCTTGAGGTGGACCTGCTGGCGCGCTACCTGGAGCGCCTGCTGCTGGGCGACAAGGCGGCCGAGGCCACGGGCGGCACCATTACCGAAAGTTTTCTGGCCGCTAACGGCTATCTCAAATCCTGACTCAAGGGGGTGCCGAGTGGCGCTCAACAGCATCGAAGAACTGGTTGAAGACATCCGCCAAGGCAAGATGGTCATCCTCATGGATGACGAAGACCGCGAGAACGAAGGCGACCTGATCATGGCCGCCGAGTGCTGCAAGGCCGAACACATCAACTTCATGGCCAAGCACGCCCGCGGCCTGATCTGCATGCCCATGAGCCGCGAGCGCTGCGAGCTGCTCAAGCTGCCGCTGATGGCGCCGCGCAACGGTTCGGGGTTTGGCACCAAGTTCACCGTCTCCATCGAGGCCACCGAAGGCGTGACCACCGGCATCTCCGCCGCTGACCGCGCCCGTACCGTGCAGGCCGCCGCTGCCAAGGACGCCAAGGCCGAGGACATCGTCAGCCCGGGCCACATCTTCCCGCTGATGGCCCAGCCCGGCGGCACCCTGGCCCGCGCTGGCCACACCGAGGCCGCCTGCGACCTGGCGCGCATGGCCGGTTTCGAGCCCAGCGGGGTGATCTGCGAAGTGATGAACGACGACGGCACCATGTCCCGTCGCACCGAACTGGAAGCCTTCGCCGCCGAGCACAACATCAAGATCGGCACCATTGCCGACCTGATCCACTACCGGATGATCCACGAACGTACCGTTCAGCGGATTGCCGAGCAGCCGCTGGATAGCGAACTGGGCCAGTTCAACCTGGTGACCTATCGTGATTCCGTGGAAGGCGACGTGCACATGGCCCTGACCCTGGGCGAGATCTGCGCTGAAGAGCCGACCCTGGTACGGGTGCACAACATGGATCCGCTGCGCGACCTGCTGATGGTCAAGCAACCGGGCCGCTGGAGCCTGCGGGCGGCCATGGCCACGGTGGCCGAGGCCGGCAGTGGCGTGGTGCTGTTGCTCGGGCACCCGCTGGATGGCGACGTGCTGCTGGCGCATATCCGTGAAACCGCGGAGCACCAGCCGGCGAAGAAGCCCACCACCTACAGCATCGTCGGTGCCGGTTCGCAGATCCTGCGCGACCTGGGCGTACGCAAAATGCGCCTGATGAGTGCGCCGATGAAGTTTAATGCGATATCCGGTTTCGACCTGGAAGTTGTAGAATACGTGCCCTCCGAATAAAAGCCGCCTGTTTCCGGCAGCCTATTCGCGGTTCAAATATCACTGAAGAGCGTGTACTAGACACGCTCTGGCTCTTTAAGAGATTTGTCGAATGACCCTGAAGACCATCGAAGGTACCTTCATCGCCCCTAAAGGCCGCTATGCCCTGGTGGTCGGCCGTTTCAACAGCTTCGTCGTCGAAAGCCTGGTCAGCGGCGCGGTTGACGCCCTGGTTCGCCACGGCGTGAGCGAAAGCGACATCACCATCATCCGTGCTCCTGGCGCCTTCGAAATTCCGTTGGTTGCACAGAAAGTGGCACAAAAGGGTGAGTTCGCGGCAATCGTCGCCCTGGGCGCGGTCATTCGTGGCGGTACTCCGCACTTCGAATACGTGGCTGGCGAGTGCACCAAGGGCCTGGCCCAGGTGTCCATGGAGTTCGGCGTGCCAGTGGCCTTCGGCGTGCTGACCGTTGACTCGATCGAACAAGCCATCGAGCGTTCCGGCACCAAGGCCGGCAACAAAGGTGCTGAAGCTGCCCTGTCCGCCCTGGAAATGGTCAGCCTGCTGGCGCAGTTGGAGGCCAAGTGATTAGCGACGATAGCGATCGTTTCAACCCGCGCGATCCCAAGCCTGCCAATGCCGGCAAGCCATCCAAGAGCGCCAAGCGTCGCGAAGCCCGTCAGCTCGCGACCCAGGCGCTGTATCAATGGCACATGGCCAAGCATTCGCTGAACGAGATCGAAGCGCAGTTCCGGGTCGACAACGATTTCACTGACATCGATGGCGCCTACTTCCGTGAGATCCTGCACGGGGTTCCGGCCAACAAGAACGAGATCGACACCGCGCTCGTGCCTTGCCTGGACCTGGCCATCGATGAGCTGGACCCTGTGGAACTGGCGGTTCTGCGCCTGTCCACCTGGGAACTGCTCAAGCGCATCGACGTGCCGTACCGCGTTGTGATCAACGAAGGTATCGAACTGGCCAAGGTCTTCGGTTCCACCGATGGCCACAAGTTCGTCAATGGCGTACTCGACAAGCTGGCCCCACGCCTGCGCGAAGCTGAAGTGAAGGCGTTCAAGCGCTGAACCGCGCTTGCAGCTGCCATGGGCGAGTTTGAGCTGATCCGCAACTTCTTCGCTGCCGCGCCTTGTGCGCAGGGCGGCGAGGGTGTTGCCCTGGGGATCGGCGACGACTGCGCCTTGCTGGCAGTTGCCCCTGGCGAGCAGTTGGCGATTTCCACCGACACCCTGGTGGCCGGTGTGCATTTCGCCGATCCCTGCGAGCCCTTTCTTCTTGGCCAACGCTCCCTGGCGGTGGCTGTCAGCGACCTGGCCGCCATGGGCGCCACGCCACTGGCCTTTACCCTTGCCCTGACCCTGCCGACGGTAAGCACCGATTGGCTGCAGGCCTATGCCCAAGGTTTGAATGCCATGGCGCAGAACTGCGGGGTGCGCCTGATCGGTGGCGATACCACCCGCGGCCCCTTGACCCTGACCCTGACGGTATTCGGCCGGGTACCTGCCGGCCTGGCCCTGACCCGCAGCGGTGCTCGGGCAGGCGATCTGCTGTGCGTCGGCGGTGACCTGGGCAACGCCGCCGGCGCCTTGCCGCTGGTTCTGGGCCAGCGCAGCGCCGAGCCGGCGCTGGCTGAGCCACTGCTGGCCCATTACTGGTCGCCGCAACCGCAACTGGCCCTGGGCCAGGCGCTGCGGGGCAAGGCCACGGCGGCGCTGGACATCTCCGATGGCTTGCTGGCCGACTGCGGCCATATCGCCACGGCCTCGGCGGTTGGTTTGCAGGTCGAGGTCGAGAAGGTGCCGCTGTCGCCGGCGCTGCTGGGCTTTCTCGGCCAGCAGGGCGCTCGCGCCGCGGCCCTGAGTGGCGGTGACGACTACGTCCTGGCCTTCACCCTGCCACCGGCCGAACTGGCGCCGCTACTGACGGCCGGCTGGCCAGTGCGGGTGGTCGGGCGAGTGGTGGCCGGGCAGGGGGTGACCCTGCTGGATGCCGATGGGCAGGACATCACCCCCGGCACCCGGGGTTATCAACACTTTCCGGAGACACAGTGACAGATCATCCCAAACAGGTCCCGGCGGAGTTCGTACCGCCGTCGGTGTGGCGCAACCCCTGGCATTTCCTGGCCTTCGGCTTTGGTTCCGGCACCTTGCCCAAGGCGCCGGGCACCTGGGGTTCGCTGGTTGCGCTACCCTTTATCCCGCTGTGGCAGATGTTGCCGGACTGGGGCTACTGGCTGATGCTCGGCATCACCATGCTGTTCGGCTTCTGGCTCTGCGGCAAGGTGGCCGACGATCTGCGGGTGCATGACCACGAAGGCATCGTCTGGGATGAAATGGTCGGCATGTGGATCACCCTGTGGCTGGTGCCCGAAGGCTGGTACTGGCTGCTGGCAGGTTTCCTGATGTTCCGCTTCTTCGACATTCTCAAGCCCTGGCCGATTCGCTGGATCGACCGGCATGTGCATGGCGGCGTCGGCATCATGCTCGACGACGTCCTCGCCGGGGTGTTTGCCTGGCTGGCGATGCAAGGGCTGGTGTGGTGCTTCAGCTGAGGAAATAGGCATGGGTGTGTGCCGCGCGCTGCTGGTATTGCTGGTTGCCTTGAGCTGTTGCAGCGTCCGGGCCGCGGAGCCGCAGGCGCAGCCCAGGCACATTCGCATCGCCAGCGAGGTCTGGAGCGATTACACCGAAGCCAACGGCGAGGGGCTGGGCTGGGACATCCTGCGCGAAGTCTTCGAGCCGCTGGGTGTGACCATCGAACGTTGCAGCGTGCCCTATACCCGTTCGGTCGGGCTGGTACAGCGCGGCGAAGTGGACGCCCACATGGGTGCCTACCGCGATGAGTCGCCGGGTGTGCTTTACCCCCACTGGAACTACGACACCGATCACATCTACGCCCTGGGACTGGCCAGCAACCCCGAGTTGAGCCTGGCAACTATCGCCAGTTACCGACTGGTCTGGGTGCGCGGCTACAAGTACCAGGACTACCTGCCCAATATCCGTCGCTACAACGAGATCCGCCGGCGCATCGGCATCCTGCCGATGCTGCTGTACAGCCGCGCCGACTATTACATCGATGCCCAGACCGAGATCGACTACGTGCTGGGGCAGGCCTCCGATCCGAGCCAATTCAAGCGTACCCACCTGACCGAGCTGCCGCTGTACCTGGGGTTCGCCAGCAACCCGCGCGGGCGGGAAATGCGCGAACTGTACGACCAGCGCATGGCACAGCTGGTGAGCACCGGGCGTTTGCGGCCGATCTTCGAGCGCTGGAAACAGCCTTATCCCTTTGACGGGAGCCCTTAGCCGGCGGTGCGTTGATCAAACTTATCGATCTTTATCTCCGATAATTCAGCCTAAGCGTCCAGTGGAGGCTGCTGTTACAATGCCGCCTCTGCGAATCTCCAGTCCTCATACAGATCAGGAGCACAACAGTGCCCGTCGTTTTTGTTGCTGCTTGCAAGCTGCCTACGCCTTTTGCGCAATTCACCATGCATGGTTTTCTCGATGAAGCTACCGGCCGCGAGCATGTGGTGCTCAGCCTGGGCGATATCGCCGACGGCGCTCCGGTTCTCGGCCGCCTGCACTCCGAGTGCCTGACCGGCGATGCACTGTTCAGCCAGCGTTGCGACTGCGGCTCGCAACTGGAAGCCGCCCTGCAGGCCATCGCCCGCGAAGGTCGTGGGGTGTTGCTGTACTTGCGCCAGGAAGGCCGGGGTATCGGCCTCTTGAACAAGATCCGCGCCTACGAACTGCAGGACGGTGGCGCCGACACCGTGGAGGCCAACGAACGCCTGGGCTTTGCCGCCGACCAGCGCGACTACGCCATGTGCCTGCCGATGCTGGAGCACCTGGGGGTCAAGTCCCTGCGCCTGATGACCAACAACCCGCGCAAGGTCAAGGCCTTGACCGAGATGGGGATCCAGGTCGCCGAGCGCGTACCGCTGCACACCGGCCACAACCCGCACAACAAACTCTACCTGGCGACCAAGGCCAGCAAGCTCGACCACATGATGGGCAACGAGCACCAGGGCGAGGTCGACCGCGCGTGACCCGGGGCCAAGTCAAGCGGCGCCTGACCGTCAGTTGGTGGCAATACCTGGCCCTGGGCCTGTTGCCATTGTTCGTGATCAACGCGCTGTTCGGCCAGGGCGAGCCCATCCTGCCGGTGCTGGCGATGCCGTTCTTCATTGCCGGGGTGGCATCGATGTTCGTCAGCCTGCGCTTCTTCGGCGGCTACAAGCACGCCCTGATCGCCACCCAGAAAGCCCTGGACACTCCCGAGGAACCGGCGGCCTGGATCAACCTTGCGGCCAGCCGGCGGGTGGCGTTCCTGGCGGCGTCGCTGCCGGCCTGGATCGGCACCCTGGCGGTGTTCGTCGGCCTGGAAGCGGTGCCGCTGATGCTTCTGGCGGTGTCCACGGCGGTGCTGTTCTACCTCTATCGCATTCCGCGTCAACTGGGCTGATGCTGCGCTGGCTGGCGGTCCTGTGCCTGCTGGCCAGTGTTCCGGCGCTGGCGGCGCAGCGGGTGGTGAGTCTTGCGCCATCGCTCTCGGAAATCGTTGTAGAGCTGGGGGCTGCCGAGCTGCTGGTGGGCGTGCTGGATGCCGGTGAACGGCCCGCGCCGCTCAAGGACCTGCCTTCGGTGGGGCGCTACGGCCAGCTGGATATCGAGCGCTTGCTGAGTCTCAAGCCTGATCTGCTGTTGCTCTGGCCGGGCAGTGTCGGCCCGGCCCAGCGCGATCAACTGGCGCGCCTGGGGATCCCCACCCTGGTTGCCGAACCCCATGACTTCCCGCAACTGACCGCGCAGATTGCCGAGATCGGCGAGCGCCTGGGTCGCCCGGCGGCCGGCCGCGAGCTGGCCGCCGAGTTGAACGGGCAACTGGCTGCATTGCGCGTCCGCTATCACCGCGAACCGCCGTTGCCGGTGTTCTATCAGGTCTGGGACCAGCCGCTGTACACCGTGGGTGGTGGGCAGATCATCAGCGAAGCCTTGAGTGTCTGCGGCGCGCGCAATGTGTTTGCCGACCAGCAACTGCCGGCGCCCCAGGTCAGTATCGAGTCGGTGTTGCAGCGCAATCCGCAGGCGATCCTCGCCACCGCCCAGGGACAACTGGATGCCTGGAAGGACTGGCCGCAGGTCGCGGCGGTGCGGCAAGGGCGGTTGCTGCTGGTAAGGGACAAGGGCCTGGAGCGGCCCAGCGGGCAGATGATTGCCGCGACGGCCAGGCTCTGTGCCTTGATCGCACCTGAGCGCTGAGCCCCTTCACCGGCAGGCCTTGCCCTAGGGGGCTGTAGGAGCCGGCTTGCCGGCGAAGGCAACGGACCTTACAGCTCAGGCGTCCAGGTCACGCCGAGCATCCAGGTACGGCCTTCGCTGCGGTAGCCATGGTTGTTGCCGTCGTAGCGGTAGAGCGCTCGGGAGTAGGATTGGTCGAAAAGATTGTCGAGCTTCAGGTCCAGTCTGATCTCGCGATTGACGGCCCAGCTGCTGCGCAATCCAACCAGTCCATAGCCGCTCAGGCGCGCCTGCTTCTGTGGGGACTGATCTTCACGGCTATCGCTGACCAGTTGCCAACTGGCGCCCAGGCCCAACTGCTCGAACTGCCGGTCCAGATCCAGGTTCAGGGTGCGCCTGGCCCGGCGAGGCAATTGCTCTCCGCTCTGACGGTTGCGCGGGTCGATGATGGCCGCGCCAAGGCTGCTCTGCCAGCCGAACCACTCCTGTTTCAGGGCCGTTTCCAGGCCATTGATTCGCGCCGAGCCGATGTTCTCCGGGCGCTGCGCGGCGAAGTCGAAGATGATCGCGTCCCTGATATCGGTGCGGTACACCGACGTTTCCAGGCGGCTGCTTGGCGTCAGTTGGCTACGCCATTGCAGTTCGTAGCTTCTGGAGTGCTCCGGCTTGAGATCCGGGTTGCTGAAGCCCGGGTAATACAGGTCGCTGAAGTTCGGTGCCCGGAAGCCTTCGCTGTAGGACAGCAGCAGGTCGTTGTCCGGATTCAGCGGCAGGGTCAGGGTGCCGCTCCAGGTGTTCTGGCTGCCGTACTGCTGGTTCTGGTCACGGCGCAGGCCCAGTTCGGTGGAGAAGCTCTCGCCTTGAAACCGATGCTGGATAAAGGCTGCACGATTCCAGCGGCGGTCTTCGGTGAAGTACAACGGGGTGTTGTCGATGAAAAAGGTCGGACCGGTATTGAGTCGGTCCTGGTACCAGTCGGCGCCAAGGATCAGGCTGTGCTGGGCATTCAGGCGCAGATCGTTCTGCCAGGCCAGCGAGTCGCGGTAGGTGTTGAACACGCTGCGTTGGTCGCTGAGCTTATCGAGCTTGAGGTCGCGGTTCTCGCTGTGGCCCAGCTCCAGTCGCGACTGCCAGCGGTCATTGACCGTTGCATCGATAAAGCCGCTGACACTGCTGACGGTGAAGTCGGTGTAAGGGTCCTGCTCCGGGCCGAACGGGTTGTCATAACGGCTGCGGCCTCGGTTATCCAGCAGGTTAAAGCCCACTTCCAGGTCGTCGCTGAGGGCGTGGCTGAGGGTGAGGCTCAGGGATTGGTTGCGGTAGCCATCGTGATCCGTATCGCTGGGGTAGGAGGCGTGGGTCCAGTCGATCCCGGCGGTTTCATCCAGGTTGGCGCCGAGGCTGAAGCGGGTCTGGGCGTCGCCACCGGAAAGGCCCAGGCTGCGCTCCCAGGTCTGGTTGCTGCCAGCGGCGACACGCATGCGCCCATGCAGCCCCGAGTCGGCGCCGCGCCGGGTGAAGATCTGGATCACCCCGCCAATGGCGTCGCTACCGTAGATCACCGAGCGCGAGCCACGCAGCACTTCCACCCGTTCAATCTGCTCGACGCTGATGAACTGCAGGTTGCTGTCGCTGGAGGATGAACTGCTGATGCGCTGGCCATCCACCAGCACCAGGCTCTGGGCCGAGTTGGTGCCGCGAATGAAAATGTTCGGCAGGTTGCCGCGGCCGCCGCTCTGGGCAACCTGGACCCCGGGTACCCGTTGCAACAGGTCGGTCAGGCTGGTGGGTTGCAGGCGGTCAATGTCTTCCCGGGTGAACACGGTGTTGGCGGCGCTGCTGTCGTTGCGTGCTTCCACCTGGCGGTTGGCGCTGATCAGCATCTCCGGCAGTTTCAGGGCCTGATCGCGGTCGGGGGTGTCGGCAAAGAGTTCGGCGCAAGGCAAAAGGCAAAGCGGCAGGGCCAGGCGAGAGAGTTTCATGGCTATTCCGTTGGCGCGGCTCGGCCTTCGCCGCAGAGTGGGAGAGGCTGCACAGTGAAGGCCAAAAAGCGACGCCCGCATGGCGGGCGTGCAACAGCGGCTACAGCTGGCCGTTGTGGATCAAGCCAGGCCCAGCAGCGCCAGGCGCTGGCGCACCGAGACCTCGATGCCGGCTTCGTCGAGGCCGCACTCGGCGAGCATCTGCGCCGGTTTGGCGTGCTCGACGTAGGCGTCTGGCAAGCCCAGGTGGAGGATCGGCTTGAGGATGTTTTCCCGTGCCAGGTATTCGCTGACCGCACCGCCGGCGCCACCCATGATGGCGTTTTCCTCGATGGTCACCAGCAGTTCGTGGCTGCTGGCGATCTCGCGTACCAGGGCTTCATCCAGTGGCTTGACGAAGCGCATGTCGACCACCGTGGCGTCGAGGTTCTCGGCCACTTGCAGGGCTTCGGCCAGTTGCACGCCGAACACCAGCAGGGCCACTTGCCTGCCCTGGCGGCGGATCACGCCCTTGCCGATCTCGATCGGTTCCAGGCTCTTGTCGATCGGTGCGTTGGGGCCGGTGCCGCGTGGGTAGCGCACGGCCGCAGGGCCGCTGTACAGGTGCCCGGTGCTGAGCATCATGCGCAGCTCGTTCTCGTCGCTCGGGGTCATCACCAGCATGCCGGGGATGCAACGCAGGTAGGAGAGGTCGAAGCTGCCGGCGTGGGTCGGGCCGTCTTCGCCCACCAGGCCGGCGCGGTCGATGGCGAACAGCACGTCGAGGTTCTGTACCGCCACATCGTGGATCAGCTGGTCATAGCCGCGCTGGAGGAAGGTCGAATAGATCGCCACCACCGGCTTGGCGCCCTCGCAGGCCATGCCGGCCGCCAGGGTCACGGCGTGCTGCTCGGCAATTGCCACGTCGAAGTAGCGCAGCGGGAAACGCTCGCTGAAGGCCACCAGGTCCGAACCTTCCTTCATCGCCGGGGTGATGCCCACCAGGCGCGGGTCGGCGGCGGCCATGTCGCACAGCCATTCGCCGAACACACCGGAGTACTTCGGCCCGCCGGCCTTTTTCGGCGCGGCCGCCGGGGCGTCCAGGGGTTCCAGCTTGGTGATGGCGTGGTAGCCGATCGGGTCGACTTCCGCCGGGGCGAAGCCCTTGCCCTTCTTGGTCACCACATGCAGGAACTGCGGGCCCTTGAGGTCGCGCATGTTGCGCAGGGTGGCGATCAGGGTCGGCAGGTCATGGCCGTCGATGGGGCCGATGTAGTTCCAGCCCAGTTCTTCGAACAGGGTGCCGGGGACCAGCATGCCCTTGGCGTATTCTTCGGTGCGGCGAGCGATTTCCCAGGCCCCGGGCAGGCGCGACAGCACTTTCTTGCTGCCTTCGCGCATGCTGGCGTAGGTGCGGCTGGAGAGAATCTTGGCCAGGTAGTTGGACAGCCCGCCGACATTGCGCGAGATCGACATGTCGTTGTCGTTGAGGATCACCAGCATGTTGGCGTCCACCTCCGGCGCGTGGTTCAGGGCCTCGAAGGCCATGCCCGCGGTCAGGGCGCCGTCGCCGATCACGGCGATGGCCTTGCGCTCGCTGTTCTGCAGGCGTGCGGCGATGGCCATGCCCAGGGCAGCGCTGATGGAGGTACTGGAGTGGCCGACGCCGAAGGTGTCGTACTCGCTCTCGGAGCGCCGCGGGAAGGCGGCCAGGCCGTCTTTCTGGCGCAGGCTGGCCATATGCTCACGGCGCCCGGTGAGGATCTTGTGCGGATACGCCTGGTGACCCACGTCCCACACCAGCCGGTCGTCCGGGGTGTCGAACACGTAATGCAACGCGATGGTCAGCTCGATGACCCCGAGGCCGGCACCGAAGTGCCCGCCGGTCTGGCCGACCGTATAGAGCAATTCCAGGCGCAACTCATCGGCCAGGGTTTCCAGCTCGGCTTCGCCTAACCGGCGCAGGCCGTCCGGCGTCTGGGCGCGGTCGAGCAGCGGCGTGGTCGGGCGTTTGCGGGGAATCTCATGAAACGTCGTGGGCATCAGGCGAATCGTTATAGGTATAGAAAGAGGCGGCAGTTTACCTTATGCATCGCAAGCTGCCCACGCAGAGCGCCGAACTTGGCCGATATGCGGTCCTGCTACGGACCGCCGATCAGCTGCGGCGTTCGACGATATAGCGCGCCAGCTCGCGCAGCGGCTCGGCCGCTGCGTCAAACGGACGCAGGGCATGCAGCGCCTGGTCGCGCAGTTCCAGGGCGTACTCCTTGGCTGCGGCCAGGCCCAGCAAGGCCGGGTAGGTCGGCTTGTCCCGGGCGATATCGGCGCCCTGGCGCTTGCCCAGGGTGGCGGTATCGCTTTCGACATCGAGAATGTCGTCCTGCACCTGGAACGCCAGGCCAATGGCCTGAGCGTAGGTTTGCAGGGCCTTGAGCTCGTCCTTTTCGGCCCGGCCGCTGGCCAGGGCGCCAAGGATCACGCTGGCTTCGATCAGTGCCCCGGTCTTGTGCCGATGCATGTATTCCAGGGCCTGCTGGTCCAGCTTGAGCCCCACGGAGCCGAGGTCGATGGCCTGGCCGCCGACCATGCCCGCCGGGCCCGCGGCCTGGGCCAGGGTGGTGACCATGCGCAGGCGGATCTCGGCGCTGGCGTCGCTCAGGGCCGGGTCCAGCAGGGCGCTGAAGGCCAGGCTCTGCAGGCCGTCGCCGGCGAGGATCGCGCAGGCTTCATCGAAAGCCTTGTGGGTAGTGGGCTGGCCGCGGCGCAGGTCGTCATCGTCCATGGCCGGCAGGTCGTCGTGCACCAGGGAATAGGCGTGGATCAGCTCCACCGCGCAGGCGGCGCCGTTGGCTTGCTCGGGCTTGCCGCCCAGGGCCTCGCAGGCGGCGTAGGCCAGCAGCGGGCGCACGCGCTTGCCGCCATTCATCACGCTGTAGCGCATGGCTTCATAGAGGCGGGCAAGTTCGGGGCTAGGGGCGGTGAACAGGGTGTGCATTGCAGCGTCGACGCGGGCCTGGCTGGAGGCCTGATAGGCGGTAATCATTCCGGCTGTTCCGCATCGAAGGGCTGTTCCGCCAGCTCGCCATCGCGCTCCAGGAGGATCTGCACCTTCTGCTCGGCCTGGGCCAGGGCCGCCTGGCAATCGCGGGTCAGGCCGATGCCTTGCTCGAAGGCGGTCAACGAGTCTTCCAGCGACAGCTCGCCGTTCTCCAGACGCTCGACCAGGGTTTGCAGGTCGGCGAGGGATTGTTCGAAATCTAAGGCAGCTTTTTTGCGGGCCATGGCGGCTATCCCGGTTGACGTTAAACCGGCGCGACACTAGCAGACAGCGGGGTTTCGGGCAAATGAGAAGCGCCCGCTGGCGGGCTTCGGGCGGGGGCGTTGGGGTAGGGGGGGCGGGGGTTTTCACGACGCGCGTTGCTCCCGGGAGTGAAGGGGGTGATGGCGCTGTAATGGCACTTGCTGCGGGGGTTTCAGGGCATTGCCGATTCCCTCGCAAATTCCTTTTTCGGCAATTGTGCAACAGGCGCCAAGTCGCTAATCTGCGGCCTTTCCAACGCCCTTTGTTGCCGGGCACTCTTTCTGAATATTTGCAGCCGCGCCGAGGATCTGGCGCCAGGGTTTTCCCATGCATGGCAGGACGCATTACATGCGCGCTCTATCCTCCCTTCTGCTGACCTTGCTGCTGGCCGGGCCGGCATTCGCCGAGCCTTCTGCCGAGCTGCAGGAACCCCTGGCCGGCTGGCGTTATTCCGGCCTGCTGGACCGCACCGAGCAGGATCGCGTGGCCTATCCGACGCCGCCCATCGACCGCGGCATCCAGCGCAACCGTACCCTGATCGAAGGCCAGCTCAAGGCCATTGGCCATTTGCGCCAGCCCCACAGCCTGTCGGTCAACGGTAACCCGTTGAATCTCTACACCGACGAGCAGGGCCGTTTTGCCCGGCCCTATGCGTTCGGTGCCGGCTCCAACAGCGTCGAAGTGCGCAGCTCCGAGGGCAAGTCCCTCAAGCGCGTGCAGTTCTATGAAGCCAACCTGAACAAGACTCCACCGCGCATTCGCGTAGTGCTGGGCTGGGACGATCCCAAGGCCGAGCTGGACATGCACATCATTACCCCGGACGGTCAGCACGCCTTCTTCGGCCACCCCGGCCTGACCAATGGCGGCGGCCTGGACCCGGACGGCGTCGATGGCCCGGGCCCGGAAATGTTCACCATGACCGCACCGCTGCGGGGCACCTACCTGATCTACGTGAACTACTGGGGCAACTTCGGCAGCGGCGGATACAACTTCGACGAAGGCAGCAATCAGAACGAGGTGATCACCTCGCAGATCAACCTGATCCTTAACGAAAACACCGTCGATGAGAAACGCGAGACCTTTATCGTGCCCATGCGGGCCATCGGCGACCTGTTGCTGGTCAAGTCTTTCAACTATTGAACATCCCGCACCACGGATGAATTGGGCTTTGTGAATCATGAGCGAAAACACAGCATCCCCGGCAGCCGGCGTGCCCGGTACTGAACAACCCGCCAGCAAGCGGCGCTGGCCGGTCCTGGTCATGGGCCTGTGCCTGGTGGCGGCCGCGGTCACCGGCGTGGGCTGCAAGCCCAAGACTCCGGTGGCGGAGCTGGCCGGCGACAAGCTGGGCCTGAGCCGCCCCGATGGGCTGCTGGAAACCCATTCCCTGGCGCAGTTGCCCAAGGACCTGCTGGCGGTGCCTTTCCTCAAGGAAACCCTGACCGAGGATTTCGTCTTCTATTATCAGACCCACGCCGACCGCCTGGGCCTGATCGGCAGCCTGCGGCGGATCATCTACGAGCATGACCTGAAGCTGCAGGACAACCTGATCGAGCAGTTGTTCGATCAGCCGGCCGACGTGGCGCTGTGGCGCGGCGCCGACGGGCGTCTCAAGGACTTCCTGCTGGTGATGGACCGCGGTGGCCTGGCCAAGCTGCTGGAGCCCCTGGCCAAGGTGGCCCTGGATGACACCCAGTTGAGCAAGCTGGCGGACCTGAAGGTCGGTGGCGATGCGGTGACCCTGTACCAGTTGAATTACAACGCCAGCCGGTCCCTGGCATTCGCCTCCCACGGCGACAAGCTGGTGGTGCTGTCCAACCCCGCCAAGCTGTACGACCCCGCCACCGGCGCCGACGACGAGCATGGTGCGGTGTCCACCACCGCCCTGGAGGCCCTGCTCAACGGCGACAAACTGTTCCCCGAGGCCTTTGGCCTGGAAGCGCGCAAGCCTGAAGTGCAGCAGCGGCTGGCAGTCAATTCCAGCGTTTTGGCCATGGGTTACCAGCGCTTTATCCCCAACTTCGCCGGCCTGCGCTTCGACATGGACGACAAGGGCTGGCACAGCTACCTGGCCATGCAAGAGCAGGACAACCAGCCGGCGTTCGACTTCAAGCCGATCTGGCAGGCCATGCCCATGGGCGCCAGCGCCTGCGTAGCCTTGCCCCTGGCGGCGGAGCAGCAGAAGCCGTTGCTGGTCAAGCTGGGCGCCGAAGAAGCGGTGGCCACCACCCTGACCGAGCACATGGCCGGGACAGCCGGCCTGTGCTGGTACGCCGACTCGCGGCTGTACACACCGCTGCTGGTGGCCAGCCTCAAGGACAAGGACAATGCCAAGCTCGATGCGGACCTGGGCAAGCTGTTCGGCTCCATGGTCGGCACCCGGGAAAGCAAGGTGGCGGAGCGCATCTTCCCGGTGGTCGAGCAGCAGAACGGCGACGTGCACCAGTGGCAGCGCCAGGTCAGTTCCAACTTCGGCCAGTACCCGGCCAAGGAAGCCAAGGACCCGCAAACCATCACCGGTCGCGCCTTCATGCAGGTCAGCCTGGCCCGCCATGGCTCGACCCTGGTGTTTTCCCTGGATGACAAGCTTGTGAGCAAGGCCCTGGGCACCCTGGACAAGCGCTTCCCGCCCCTGGCGGACGTGGTGCCCAAGGATGCACTGATGCCGGTGTACCTGGGCCCGCAGTCCCTGGCCCAGCTGATCCAGCAGGAAACCTTCGACAGCCTGCCCCAGGACATGGAGCCGGTGTTCAACAACGCCGCGCAAACCTACCTGGTGCCCAAGCTGCGTACCCTCGGCGGTTATGGCAAGTACGCCCTGACCCTGCCCGAAGGCAGCGAGCCCGACGGTCACTGGCAATGGCTGCCTCTGCAATGGCGTGCCCTGTGAGTGCACTGCGCAAAGGTCTGAGCAGCCTTGGCCTGTTGGCCTTGTTGCTGAGCAGCGCCGTGGGCGCGACCCAGGCTCCACCCCTGGACGTGCAACAGTCCCAGGTGTTCCGTGCCTGGTTCGTGCGCATCGCCCAGGAGCAGTTGAGCCAGGGCCCGAGCCCGCGCTGGTACCAGCAGGACTGCGCGGGCCTGGTGCGCTTTGCCGCCAACGAAGCGCTCAAGGTCCACGACAACAAATGGCTGCGGGCCAACGGCATGTCCAATCGCTACCTGCCGCCGGAGCTGCAACTGAGCGAAGGCCAGCGCGGCCTGGCCCAGCAGTGGCAGCAGGGCGGCGGCCAGACCGGGCCCTACGTCAATGCCATCAAGCTGATCCAGTTCAACAGCCATCTGGTGAGCCGTGACCTGGGGCAGGCGCGCCCCGGTGATCTGTTGTTCTTCGACCAGGGCGACGACCAGCACCTGATGATCTGGATGGGCCGCAACATCGCCTATCACACCGGCACCACCACTCCCACCGACAACGGCATGCGCTCGGCTAGCGTGCAGCAACTGATGACATGGAAGGACACTCGATGGATACCCGACTCAGCCAACCCCAACTTCATCGGCATCTATCGACTGAACTTCCTCACCCAATGAGCGAATCCCGTATGTCCCGTTTTCTGTTTCGCCTGACCCTGGCCTTGACCCTGCTCACCCCCGTGGCCCTGGTCAACGCCGAAGACTCGGTGCCGCCCAGCGACTATGCGGCGGTCTCCGGCGAGAGTTTCTTCCTCCTGGCCGACAGCAGTTTCGCCAGCGACGAACAGGCCATGGTGCGCCTCGAAGCCCCGGGCCGTGACTACCGGCGCTTTCGCATGGAGCCCTATGGCGGCGCGGACATCCGGGTGTACCGGATCGACCAGCCGCTGGACTTTCTCAAGCGCCAGAAGAACCTGCACCGGGTGGTCAGCGACGGCCAGTTCAAGGGCGAGGGCCTGTCCAACACCCTGGCCTACCTGTGGGACAACTGGTACCGCAAATCCCGCCGGGTGATGCAGCGCGCCTTCTCCTACGAGTCACGCAAGCAGGTCACCGAAGAGGTGCCGGAACTGAAGGTGGGCAACTCCATGCTGGCGCCGACGCCGTATGACGCCCAGCCGCAATTCGCCCTGATCCCGGGGCTGCCCCTGGTGACCCAGTTCCGTTATCCGCTGTGGCAGGCCAAGCCGATCCAGCCGCCGGCCGGGGTAAACCTGTCCGGTTCCTCCAGCCAGTTCATCAACGTCGCCCCGGGCAACGTCTACATCCCGCTGGGGCAGCTCAAGCCCGGCCTGTACCTGGTGGAGGCCCTGGTGGGCAAGTACCGCGCCACCACCATGGTTTTTGTTTCCAACACCGTGGCGGTGAGCAAGATCGCCGGCGACGAACTGCTGGTCTGGGCCGCGGGCAAGCATGAAGGCAACTCGGTGCCCAAGGTCAATGTGCTGTGGACCGACGGCCTCGGCGTGATGAACAGCGGCGCCACCGACGAACAGGGCCTGGTGCGCCTCAAGCATGTCAGCCCCGAGCGCTCCTACGTGATCGGCGAAGACCAGGAAGGCGGGGTGTTCGTCTCCGAGAACTTCTATTACGACAGCGAAATCTACGACACCAAACTGTATGCCTTCACCGACCGGCCGCTGTATCGCCCGGGGGACTGGGTATCGCTGAAGATCGTCGGTCGCGAGTTCAAGAACGCCCGGGACTCGGTACAGCCGGGTGCCGGCACGGTGAACGTCAGCGTGCTGGATGCCGCCGGCACCGCCCTGCAGAACATGACCCTGAACCTGGATTCCAAGTCCGGCGCCCAGGGCCGCTTCCAACTGCCGGAAAATGCCGTGGCCGGTGGTTATGAACTGCGTTTTGGCTACAAGGGCCAGGTCTACAGCAGCGCCTTCCGCGTGGCCGAGTACATCAAGCCGCACTTTGAGGTTTCCCTGGCCCTGGCCAAGCCGGACTTCAAGACCGGCGAGCCGGTGAAGGGCAACCTGGTACTGCTCTACCCCGACGGCAAACCGGTGGCCAACGCTCGCCTGCAACTGAGCCTGCGGGCCCAGCAGCTGTCCATGGTGGACAACGAACTGCAGTACATGGGCCAGTTCCCGGTGGAGTTGACCAGCGCCGAACTGACCACCGATTCCAAGGGCAGTGCGACCCTCGACCTGCCGGCGGCGGACAAGCCCAGCCGCTACATGCTCACCGTATTCGCCAGTGATGGCGCTGCGTATCGGGTCAAGACCACCAAGGAAATCCTCATCGAGCGTGGCGCGGCGAGCTTCAGCCTCAGCGCGCCGCAGCGTTTCAGCGCGGCCGGCGACAAGGTGCAGTTCAGCTACGCCAACCAGAACACCAGCGAGCAGAGCAAGAACGTCAAGCCGAGCCGCTACGGCTGGGTGCGCATGGAGGACCAGTCCACCGGCGAGGGCAAGCTGGCTGCCGCCGACAGCGGTTTCGCCCTGGCCTTCGAGCGCCCCGGTACCTACAACCTGACCCTGCGCGACGAGCACGATCGTGTACTGGGCGGCACCAGCCACTCGGTCACTGGCGAGGGCGTGAAAGCGGTGCCGGGCACCGTGGAAATCGTCCTCGACAAGCCCGAGTACAAGGCTGGTGACGAAGCCTTGGCGCTGATCACCTTCCCGGAGCCGATCAACGACGCCCTGCTGTCCCTGGAGCGGGACAAGGTCGAGGCCACGGCGCTGCTGTCCAAGGGCGGCGATTGGCTCAAGGTGGAAAAACTCAGCCCCACCCAATACCGCGCCCGGGTGCCGGTGAAGGACGGCTTTGCGCCGAACCTGACCTTTTCCGTGCTCTACACCAAGGGCGGCGAGTACAGCTTCCAGAACGCCGGGATCAAGGTGCTGACGCCGCAGATCGATGTGGCCATCCATACCGACAAGGACAAATACCAGCCGGGTGACATGGTCACCGTCGACCTGTCTACCCAGTTCGCCGGCAAGCCGGTGCCCGCACACCTGACGGTCAGCGTGGTGGACGAAATGGTCTACGCCCTGCAACCGGAAGTGGCGCCGAGCATCGACCAGTTCTTCTACCACCCGCGGCGCAACAATGTGCGCACCAGCGCCAGCCTGTCGTTCATCAGCTACGACGTGGCCCTGCCGGGCAGCCCCACCGCCCCGGGCAAGGCCAACCGCAGCGAACGCGGGGTCAAGGTACTGGAGCGTCCGCGGCGCGAAGATGTCGACACCGCTGCCTGGCAGCCGGAGCTGGTCACCGATGGCAGCGGCAAGGCGCGTTTCACCTTCCGCATGCCGGATTCCCTGACCCGCTGGCGCATCACTGCCCGGGCCATCGCCGATGATGGCCAAGTGGGGCAGAAAAAGCAGTTCGTGCGTTCCGACAAGGCCCTGTACCTGAAGTGGAGCGGTCCGACCCGCTTCCGCACGGGTGACAAGCCGGACCTGGGGGTATTCGCCTTCAGCCAGTCTGAACAACCCACCAAGGCCGAACTGGTGATCCATTACGCCGGTGAGTCCCAGCGCCTGCCGCTGACCCTCAACAGCGGGATCAACTATGTGGCGCTGCCGGCCATTGCCCCGGGCAATGGCGAGTGGAGCGCCGAGCTTGTGCAGGGCGGCAAGACCGTGGATGCCCTGGCGGTGCGCCTGGTGAGCAGTGCGGCCGGCTGGCAGAGCGTGCATACCCAGAGCCTGGACGTGGTCACCATCAGCACGCCGCTGGGCCTGCCGGCCGATGCTGCGGACATTCGCCTGCGCCTGGACGACAGCCCGCAAGCGCTGTTCCGTTCGGCCCTGGATGACCTGCTGGAATACCCGTATGGCGGCGTCGAACAGACCGCCAGCCAGTTGCTGCCGCTGAGCGTTGCCTACCCGGCGCTGGCCAGCAATCCGCAGATCCGCGACCGGCTGCGGCTGATGATGCAGAACAGCCGTCTGCGCCTGGTGCACATGGCCGGGCCGGAAGCGGCATTCACCTGGTGGGGCGAAGATGCCGAGCCGGATGCCTTCCTCACCGCCTACGCCTATTACGCCGACTGGAATGCGAGCAAGGTGCTGGACCTGAACCTGCCGCCGGAGCACTGGCAGCGGGTGCTGGAGGTCTACGCCAAGCAGGCTGGCAATACGCCGTTGCTGCAACGGGCGCTGATCCTGTCGTTCGCCCGTGAAATGAAACTGCCGATCAACACCCTGGTCAGCGGCCTGATGGACGACCTGGCCAAGGCCGGTAGCGGCCCGGCAGCCAGCATGCAGGACAACGGCAGCGACAGCCTGGTGATGGACGATCCGGATTCGGCCCTCGGCCTGGCCAGCGCCCGGGTGCTGGCCGCGGCCCTGGCGCGGGATGCCAAGGTCACGCCACCCGCGGCGTTCGTCGCCCAACTGGAAGCGGCGCAGCAGCAATTGGATATCAGCTCCCAGCCGTTCACCCAGGCCCTGAGCCTGTCGCTCAAACCGTTCGACCAAGGCGCGGCGCGTGCCTTGCTGCAACGCCTGCTGCCGTCGCAATCGACCCTGGAACGGGCCCTGGCCCTGACCTGGCTGCAGCGCAGCATCGCCCAGTCGACCCCGGCGGTGGCCTTGAACCCGGGGCAGGGCTGGCAACAGCGCCAGGGCGCCAGCGGTGAAAGCTACTGGCAGTGGCAAGGGGCGCAGGTGCCGACGGTACTGGCCCTGGGCTCTGTGCCGGAACGTCCGTTGCGGGCGTCGGTGAGCTACCTGAGCAAGCTGGACATGGGCACGCCGTCGCCGGTGAACATCACCCGCCGCCTGTTGCGCCTGGTGCCGGGGGACGAAGCCTTCACCTTCAAGCTGGAACCGGTGGGCAACAAGCCGATCGCCAGTGACGGCCTGTACCTGGACGAAGTGATCATCGCCAACGAAGGCAACCGGCCGCTGCTGTACGGCATGCTGGAAGTGCCGCTGCCGCCGGGCGCCGATGTCGAGCGCACCACCTGGGGCATCAAGCTGGCCGGCCCGGCCGGTACGGAGGCGGCGTCCCTGGAGAAGGCTCGCTCCGAACCGGGGCAGATGAGCTACGCGGTGCCGCTGGATGCGTTGAACGACGGCAGCGAAGTGCGCCTGCGCCATCTGGTTCGCTTCTCCCAGAAAGGCCAGTTCAATCTGCCGCCGGCACGTTTCTACCAGGTGTACGCACCGGAGCATCAGGCTCAGGAACGCACCCCGGCCCTGGGTCAGGTCACGGTCAAATAACATGGTGCGGTGCTGGGCCTGGCTATGTCTGTGTTTGCTTCCTGGGTGGGTGACGGCCCAGGACGAGCCTCTGCGCCTGGCCTGGAAAACCGCCCCGGACAGTGAGCTGGTGAGCCTGAGCAAGACCCAGGTTCTGTCTCGCGAGCCGTTGCCCAAGGATCTGCAAGCGCCCCTGGGCAGTGTCTGGAAACTCTTTGTCTACGCCTGGCTGGTGGACACCGGCGCCCAGGAGCCGGCCTATGCCTGCCAGGGCAAGTCCAAGGAAGAGGTCTACTGCTGTGCGGTGGGCGCCAGCATCGCCCGTGATCAGGCGCTGGTACGTTCCTGCGGTTTGTATTTCGAGCCCCAGCGCTTGCAACTGTCCGCCGCTGACTGGCGCCATTACTGGCGGGCCCGCAACGCTCCCGACTGGTTGCAGGACCTCAACCAGCTGCAGCCCCAGACCCGGGTCCCGGTGGCGGAACTGCTGCAGGTGCTGGCGCTGTTGCCGGCCCGGGACACGGCCCGGCGCGTGCTGCTGGATGTGGTGCTCAATGCCGCCGACGGCGCTGTAGTGGGCGCCTTGGGCGGGCGCTTGCGGGTCAAGACCTGGAGCTGGCTGGCGGATCAGGACCCGCAGTCGCGCCAGGGTGGTTTTGCCGGCTGGCTGGTGGATGGCACACCGCTGTGGGTGGGCGGGCGTGGCACCAGCCAACGGGTGTTGAAGGACTACGCCCAGGCCCTGAACCAGGAACTGCCGGACAACCCGCCTGTGGATAAAGGCCGCTGTGTGGAGGTCAGCCTGTTTTCCCGCTACCCGCTCAAAAGCGTCAGCCAGGGCGGCCAGCCGGCTAAACCGGGTGCCTTGCAAGGGGATTACCGGGTGGAGTTTGCCAACGGCAACCAGCTGGATATCCACAGCGCCGGCGAGCTGTTCCTGCAGCAAGACCCTGCGGCCCAGCGACTGGTGGCGCGCCTGGACCGTGAGGAATATGTCGCTCGGGTACTGCAGCGCGAAGCCACCAGTGAGCCAGTGGAGGCCGCCAAGGCGCTGGCCGTGGCCATCCGTACCTACCTGTTGCAGAACGCCGGGCGCAGCGGCGAATGCCTGAGCATCGACGACAGCAGCAACCGCCAGCGGGTCGCGCCGCGCCCGGCCACTGCCCAGGCCCGGGCCATTGCCGCCTGGACCAGCGACCTGGTGCTGGCCGGCACTCAAGTCACCTATCACTCGGACCTGAAGGCGCCGGACAAACTGTCCTGGCAACAGGCCGTGGAGCAGGCCCGGGCCGGGCAACGCTACGACGCCATCCTGCTGCACGCCTATCCCCGGGCCAGCCTCAGCCGCTGGGACAACCCCGTGGCCTCCTGCGAACCCTTGCCGGCGGCCCAGGAGTGGCTGCTGCAGCAGCGCCGGCGCTGGCGCCAACCGCTGGAGCAAGAGATCGGCTACAACGAAATCAGCCAGTTCGCCGTGTGCCGCCTGAGTTTCGGCCGGCCCTACGTCGACCGTGAACGGCAACGCATTTATGTGCGGGGCGTGCTCTCGCTGCAAGACCGCCTCGACCTGACTCACGAATACCTGCACCTGGCCTTTGAAGCTCATCCCAACGGCCAGGATGAAACCTACATCGAAGGGCTCGCCCGTCATCTTTTATTGGAATAGGCCATGAAACTTCCTGCTCCCCCGGTCCTCCTGTTCCTTTGTGGAATGTTCAGCCTGCCCATGGCCCTGGCCGACAGCGGCATCCAGCTCGACACCCCCAAGGGCGGCTGGCGCACTCGAGCCATGGATGGTGAACAGTACATTCAGGAGGTCAACTACCCGGCCTCCTCGGTGAATACCCCCCAAGGCCAGGCCGATACCGCGCGTATTCGCGGGCAGATCAAGGGTGCGCCCAAAGCGAACAAAGAGCCCGGCAAGCTGATCGTCAATGGCGTCAGCATGCCGCTCAAGTTCGATGAGCAAGGCAGCTTCGACCGGCCGTACGCCTTCCCCAACGGCAGCAACAGCGTCGAAGTGCGCAGCCCGGATGGCCAGCAGCGCAAGCGCGTGCAGTTTCTCAACACCGGCGGTGGCGTGACCCCGCCCAAGTTGCGCGTGCTGCTGTCCTGGGACAGCGACAACACCGACCTCGACCTGCACCTGGTAACCCCGGACGGCGCGCACATCTGGTACGGCGACCGCGTGGCTCCCAACGGCGCGACCCTGGATGTGGACGTGACCACGGGCTACGGCCCGGAGATCTTCTCCATGCCGGCGCCGCTCAAGGGCCAGTACCTGGTCTATGTGAACTACTACGGTGGCGGTTATCGCAGTGACGACGATGAAGACGGCGGCCAGGAAAATGCCGTGCAGCCCCTGACCACCGCCCAGGTCACAGTGATTACCGAGGAAGGCACGCCGGATGAAAAGAGCGAGACCTTTGTGGTGCCGATGCGCGCCCCCGGGGAACTGACCCTGGTGCGCAGTTTCAGTTATCCATGACCGGGCTCAACGGATGCGCTTTCCCGGCCATCCGTTCATTGCCCTGAGACAATACGGGCCCCCGGTGTTTGCCTTGCAATGAATCACCATTCATTGGCAGGGAAATGCAGAACATGGGTGCTTTTCAATCGTGGTTGAAGTGCTGTGTAGTGGCCGGAAGTTGTGCCTCCAGCCTGGTGTTGGCTGCGGGCGCCGACGGTTTGCAGCGGGTCAAGGTGGACCTGGTGGCGCCGCCCCAGGTGCATGTTCATGAGCAGGCTGTCAGCGGGCCGCCGAAGGTCGTGCAGTTCCGCATGAACGTGGAAGAGAAAAAGATGGTGGTGGACGATCAGGGCACCACCCTGCAGGCCATGACCTTCAACGGCTCCATGCCGGGGCCGACCCTGGTGGTGCACGAGGGCGACTACGTCGAGCTGACCCTGAGCAATCCGGCCAGCAACAGCATGCCCCACAACATCGACTTCCATGCGGCCACCGGTGCCCTGGGCGGTGCGGCGCTGACCCAGGTGCTGCCGGGGCAGGAAGTGGTGCTGCGTTTCAAGGCTGACCGCAGCGGGACCTTCGTCTATCACTGCGCGCCGCCGGGCATGGTGCCCTGGCACGTGGTTTCGGGCATGAGCGGGACCTTGATGGTGCTGCCGCGCGAAGGCTTGCAGGACCCTGCCGGCAGGCCCTTGCACTATGACCGGGCCTACACCATCGGCGAGTTCGACCTGTACATCCCCAAGGACAAGGACGGGCATTACAAGAGCTACCCGGACCTGGCCTCCAGCTACCAGGACACCCGTGAAGTGATGCGTACCCTGACCCCGAGCCACGTGGTGTTCAACGGCCGTGTCGGCGCCTTGACCGGAGCCAACGCCCTGACCGCCAAGGTCGGCGAAAGCGTGCTGTTCATCCACTCCCAGGCCAACCGCGACAGCCGTCCGCACCTGATCGGCGGCCATGGCGACTGGGTCTGGACCACCGGCAAGTTCGCCAACGCCCCGCAACGCAACCTGGAGACCTGGTTCATCCCCGGCGGTTCGGCCCTGGCGGCGCTCTACACCTTCAAGCAGCCGGGCACCTACGTGTACCTCAACCACAACCTGATCGAGGCCATGGAGTTGGGGGCCCTGGCTCAGGTCAAGGTCGAGGGGCAGTGGGACGATGACCTGATGACTCAGGTAAAGGCCCCCGGGCCCATGACTCCGGCCAAGTGATAGCAGCCGGGGCTCAAGCCCCGGCACCTGGCATCAGAGGTTCAGGGCGAACTTCAGGTAGCCCGGATACACCTGGCGCCAGTCGTCCTGGAAGGTATGGCCTTGCTCATGCTCATGGCTCTGGACCTGGTTGCCGGGTTCTAGGGCCTGTTGCGTGGCGGCGGTGAGCTTCTGGTTGCTCTCGTGCTCCTTGGCGCCATGGACGATGACGATGCGCTTGTCCCGGGCCTTGGTTTCGCCGAAGGGAATCCGGTAGCCGCCGGGTGACAGCAGCAGCGCGCCGCTGTAGTGCTGCGGGTACTCGGCGATCAGGTGCGAGGCGTGCTCGGCACCTTGGGAGAAACCCATCAGGACGATGCGCGAGCGATCGATACGGGTCTGCTTTTCCAGTTTCTTCAGCGCTGCGCTGACCGCCTCTTCGGTCGGCGCTACCGAATGCTGCTGCCACATGAACTGGTGCTCATCGCGCTTGAGAGTGCCGTTGATGCCCACCAGCACGGCTTTTTCCCCCACCAGGTCCGTGCGCATGTCGATGCCGTCGCTGCCTTCGGTACCGAACCCCGACAGCCAGACCACTACCGGCCAGCCCTCGCTCGGGGCCTTGCCCTGGGGAATGCTGAAGGCCGCAAGGCCCGCATCCCTGGCCTTGGCCGGGTAGTTCTTCTCGGCGGCCTGCAACAGCTTCTTGTAGGCCGGGTCCTGCTGCAACGATTCCAGTTCGTCGTCTTCCTTGAGCAGCACCAGCTGCCAGAAGCCACGCTCGCGGGCCTGGTCGAGGTATTCGGCGGCGCGCTTGTTCTTGTCCATGGCCGCCAGGCTGCCGGCGGCCTGGTAGGAGGCGTAGGCATTCTTCGGATCGAGGCGGGCAGCGGTCAGGTAATAGGCGAGGGCGCCGGCGTAGTTGTCGTGCTGGCTCTTCTCATTGTCCCCGGCCTCGATGAAATCCGCTGGCGTGGCTTCGTCCAGGTACAGATTGGCCATGCCGGCCAGGCCTTGCCAACGCCCCTTGGCGACGTCCTGTTGCGCATCGGCATGGGCCCAGGAACTGCTGAGGCTGAGAACGCTGAACAGCGAGAGAAATGACAGGGGCAGGCGTACTGCGGCCGGCAACGACATGACTGAGAGTCCTTTTTCAGTGAAGGAGGTCCCGGGCCGTTGCCCGAAACGGCGCGCAGCTTAGCATGGCGGATCGCCCGGATGGACGACCCGCGCTGTGGCCGGAGTCAGCGCCGAAGCGGTAGGTCAATCGCTCTGGTCGGCGGTGGAAATCACTTCATCGATCTTCCAGCAGCCCTTGTCCTTGATCATCCGCACATCGACGATCTGGGTGGTGTCCGGGGTGTTGCCCAACGTCACTTGCTCCTTGGCGCTGGAGCCCTGGACTTGTGGTTCGCTGACCTTGATCTGGGTCAGCCACTCATCCATGTAGTCCTGGGCCTTGAGGAAGTAGTCCTCTTCCAGGCCGTCGGGGCTGGCCATCTGTTTCTTGATCTTGGTGATCAGCGAGTCGGAGACGTACTTCTTCATTTCCGCCACGTTGTCGGTCAACGGATCCTTGTCTTCGCTGAAGGTTTGCAGGTACCAGCTATAAAACGCCTGGGTTGCGGGCTTTGGCGAACTGGCGCAGTCGGCCAGGGCTACCGACTGATGCATCGCGACCGCTGCCAGCAGCGAGCAGAACAGCATTCTCATGGGGGACCCCTTACGGATGGCGATAGATTTTGTAGGCAGGTTTCTGCACCCGGTAGGAATGCCCCGGGTAGAAACCGTGCAGTTGCTTGAAGTCTGACACCCAGAGTGTGCCGTTGAACATCGCCATGTGACCGTGGGGGTGCCCTGGAATGGGCTGGATGATCACCACATCGCCCGCTGCGGGCGTCTGGCCGGCCGGTTGTTCGATGAAACCGGCAGAAGTCAATGATGAGCCGAAGTCCTTGGCCGAGTGCTTCCTGTGCAGAATCACCCCACCGCCACCGGCTTCGATCGCCTGGCGAGTATAGGCCGCACAGCGCCCCGTACTACCGGCGTGAGCGTGAGCGTTCAAGTGACTGATAGCGGCTTCTTTATTCCACATTCCTTGTCATCCGAGAGTCCTGGAGAGCGGCGAGTTTATTCTTGCCCAAGGGCGCCGGAAATACTGGCTAAGTGCCTTATTTGCCGCCTTTGGGGGGCGTATCACAGTTATCCCGCTGATTGGCAAAATCACGCAGGAGCCAGGCGGCCTGCTCATCGGTCGCGGCCAGGAGGCAGGTGAACTGTTCACCGCCAATGCGGGCAAATACGTCTTTTGTACCCAGGGTTTCTGCAAGCACCTGGCTGAATGCGACCAGCACTTGGTCGCCGGTCTGATGACCGTAGGCGTCGCTCAGGCGCTTGAAATGGTCCAGGTCGCACAGCAGCAAGGTCATTGGTGAGCACCGGCGCTGGCATTCGATCAGCATCCGCTCGCCATTGACCATGAACGCCCGGCGTTTGCATGTCCGGATTTCTCGTTAACGTCGCGCTCAAGGGGCAGGAGTCGAAGCCGGCCGCTGCAGACCGGGCGAATTGCCATCAATGGGCGGGATTGTAGCGAGAACGTGAGGGCCTTGGTGTGGGGGCCAAGGAGGGAAGGGCCTAGCGGAACCTCCCGCAAAGCGCGTTGCCCTGGTAACCGTGCGCGATTGGCCCGAGGAACATGAATGGGCCACAGGCGTAGAAGTCCGAACTGACTTTCTGGTTCACATACAGCAACGCAGCTTCGGCGCCGTTTATATCGTTGCCGTACGAGGTGGCGCTGTAGGACTCGCAAACCGGCAGTTTCAGCGGGATTGGCAGGATCACGAGCAAAACGGTGGTGCCGCACCACTGGCGTTCGGCGGGGCTCTTCTGCGTGCGGGTGATGACCGGGGTCATGGAGTGGCCCACCAGCGTTTGGTGAGCGTCGGTCTTGGTGACTTGCCTTTCGGGCATATCCATCCAGGCACCCACGCACCCGCAAAGGCCAAGGGCTGTCAGCGCCGCCAGCAATGCACCGTTGATGGCTCGCCGCAGGGGCTGAAAATTCACCGCAGGGGATCTTGTAGGAGCTGCAAAGCTGCGTAGGTCGTGCATCCTGCACCTGCTGTAGGAGTGGCCGGTCCTTCCCGTGCCCGGGTTCCAGGCATTAAAAAGCCGGCTTGTGGCCGGCTTCTCGGGGACTGGCTTGGTTCATTTTTGGTAAACCGCACCAGCCTTCAAAACGTACACCCAGCTCTTGCGGCTGGCTGTGGGACTGGGCGAGAAAGTCATCCGCTTCGTCAGGCGCTCTGACCGCTTGAAGGGTCGATGCGCAAATGTGGGGCGCAGCATACGCATATTCGCCGGGAATTCCCAGTGCGAAGCGCGTTCCAGAGGCCTTGAAGCAGTAAAAAGTGCGAAGAATATGTTGCTGGATGCGTGGTCGGCCGAGGAAGCGGTTCACCGGCAAGCCGGCGCCAGCAGGCAACTGGTGCTGCGTGCGGGCATAAAAAAGCCCCGGATGACCGGGGCTCTTTCTTGAAGCTTGTTGCTCCAAGCGTGCAGTTACTTCTTAGCCTTTGTAGGCAGCAACCGACTTCAGGATCTCGGCGCGGGCTGCATCGGCATTGCCCCAACCGTCGATCTTCACCCACTTGCCTTTTTCGAGATCTTTGTAGTTCTCGAAGAAGTGCTTGATCTGTTCCAGCAGCAGGGCTGGCAGGTCGGTGTATTCCTTCACGTCGACATACAGCTGGGACAGCTTGTCGTGTGGTACCGCGATCACTTTGGCATCGCCGCCGCCGTCGTCGGTCATGTTCAGGATGCCCACTGGACGGGCACGGATCACCGAGCCTGGCGCTACTGGGTAAGGGGTCACGACCAGTACGTCGAGGGGGTCGCCGTCGTCAGCCAGGGTGTTGGGGATGAAGCCGTAGTTGGCCGGGTAGAACATCGGGGTGGCCATGAAGCGGTCAACGAACAGGCAGTCGCTGTCTTTGTCGATTTCGTACTTGATCGGCGCGTGGTTGGCCGGGATTTCGATAGCGACGTAGATGTCGTTCGGCAGGTCTTTGCCCGCCGGAATCTTGCTGTAGCTCATTGGGCGTTGCCCCCGTTAGTTGACCAAATGACTTGGCCGGATTGACCAAAAAGTGGCGGCGATTATAGACACACTCCGCTACCGATGCCACGTGCCAAGGGTCGTAGAACCTTGGTTGTACTGTGTTGCGGGCGTGTTCGGGTTTGCCGAGCGACCGGCGGCCTGGTTGTCAGGTAACCGGTCTTCAGATGAACAGCTTAAATAGCGCGACAGGACATTAGTGGTGCGTTTGATAGACCGGATCTTCTGCTTGAAGTTGCTGTAACCGGGCCAGTGGATTCTGCCGATAAAACAGCTGTAGTTGTGCATAGACTTTCGGATAGGCCGCCACCAGCAAGTCCGGGGCGCTGAAGAAGTATTCGCTGGTGACGGCGAAGAATTCCGCCGGGTTTTCCGCGGCGTAGGGGTCGATGGCGGTTTCTGCGTCCGGATTGCGGTCCAACTGGTGGTTGAGGTCGTCGTAGGCGCTTTGCATCACTTGCGCCCACTCGCTGACCCGCATGTCGCTGTGCAGCGGCGGCAGGCCGTTGGCGTCGCCGTTGAGCATGTCCAGCTTGTGGGCCAGTTCGTGGATCACCAGGTTGTAGGCTTCCCAGCCACCGCTGGCCAGGACTCCGGGCCAGGCGAGGATGATCGGCCCCTGCTGCCAGGCTTCGCCACTGTGCTCGCCATCCCATTCGTGCTCGATACCGCTGGCGTCGCGATGGCGTTGCGGGCTGAGGAAGTCGTCGGGGTAAAGGATGATTTCGTGGAAGCCCTGATACCAGTTCAGGTCCCCCAGGTGCAGCAGCGGCAGCTGTGCCTGGGCCGCCAGTAGCAGGCGCTGTTCCTGGTGCAGCTCGACCCCGGGCAGGGCGGTGAGGTGCTTGTCGTCGAGAAACAGCACGCTGGCCTCGCGCAGCCACTGGTCCTCGGCGGCACTGATGCCGTCGAGGAAGGGCAGGTGCTGGCGTACCCGCTGCCAGGTTTCATCGCTGACCGGGTGCCTGGCCAGCCGGCGCTTGCGGCGCCAGGCGCTGAGGGACCACATGGTGCTTAGCGGGTTTCGGCTTTTTCGGTACTGCGGCCAAAACGGCTGCGCAGTACGCCAATGATCATCGGCACCAGGGACAGGAGGATGATGGCCACCACCAGCAGCGAGAGGTTTTTCTTGATGAAGGGCACGTTGCCGAAGAAGTAGCCCAGGGTCACCAGGCCGCCGACCCAGAGGATGGTGCCGGCCACGCTGAAAGCGAAGAACCGTGGGTAAGGCATGCGCGCCACGCCGGCGACGAAGGGCGCGAATGTGCGGATGATCGGCAGGAAGCGCGCCAGGGTCACGGTCTTGCCGCCGTGCTTTTCATAGAAGTCGTGGGTTTTCTGCAGGTAGTCGCGACGGAAGATCTTCGAGTTGGGGTTGCTGAACAGCCGTTCCCCTGCCGTTCGTCCAATCACATAGTTGGTGCTGTCGCCAAGGATCGCCGCCAGCATCAGCAGGCCGCCCAGCAGCACCGGGTCCATGCCGCCGCCTGCGGCCACCGCGCCGGCGATGAACAGCAAGGAGTCGCCGGGCAGGAAGGGGGTTACCACCAGGCCCGTCTCACAGAAAATCACCAGGAACAGGATGGCGTAGATCCAGGGCCCGTAGTTGGTCACCAGCATGTCGAGATAAACGTCGAGATGAAGGATTAGGTCGATCGGGTTGAAATCCATTGGGGCACCTGTGATGACAGCCTGGCTCGGCAGGCCTGTGCGATGACTCGGAGAAAGGGACTACAGGGGTGTGTAGCTTTTCTTACGATCCGAAAAGGTCGGCATTATAAGGGCTGACAAGTGAAATGCGTGTTCAGATTGTAGCGGGGCGTTTCGGCTTGGCCGGTGCTTGGTAGGTTGCCGGGAGGGCGCGCGTCAGGGGCGGAAATGCCAAAGCGGCCCTGGGGCCGCTGTCTGCAGAGTCAGTCGTCGCTGAGGGGCAGGACGTAGTTCTTGAACTCGGTATCTTCGCGAAAACCCATGGACTCGTAGGTTTTGCGTGCCACTTCGTTGTTGCTGCTGGTGGACACCCGTAGGCGCACGGCGTTGGTTTCCTTGGCCATCTTCTTCGCGGTGCGCATCAGGTTGTCCGCTACCAGCTGGCGTCGGGCGTCTTCGGCAACGTAGATATCGTTGAGAATCCACACACGCTTGAGGGAGAGGGAGGAAAAGCTCGGGTACAGCTGGCAGAAGCCCAGCAATTTGTTGCTGTCGTCGTCGGCCAGGGCCAGGTAGATCACCGATTCCTTGCGCCGCAGGCGTTTTTCCAGGAAGGCCCTGGACGAATCCGGGTAGGGCAGTGCGCCATAGAATTCGCGGTATTTGACGAATAAGGGGGTCAACAGATCCAGGTGCTCGAGGGTTGCTTGAGTAATCCGCATGGTGGCTCTCAACTTCAAGTGGATGTGACGGCACAGGTTGGATGACTCGGGCAGCCGTGTTGCGATGCTGCCCAAAGCGGCGAAAAAGCGCAATCGTCTTGCAAAATCACGCTTGGGGCGGGCCCAGGAGGAAGTTGCCCTTCATATCTGCCGGCTCGTCGCTGTCCAGGGTCTGCACTTGCGCCTCGTCTTTGAGGTTCACCCCCGACAGTTGGCGGCGGCAGGCTTCACGCATCAGGTAGAGCAGGCGGTGAGCGGCCATGCCGTAGCTCAGGCCCTCCAGGCGCACATTGGAGATGCAGTTGCGATAGGCGTCGGTGAGGCCGATTTTCGGCTGGTAGGTGAAGTAAAGCCCCAGGCTGTCGGGGGAACTGAGCCCCGGGCGTTCGCCGATCAGGATCACCGTCATCTTCGCCCCCAGCAGTTGCCCGACCTCGTCGGCCACCGCCACCCGGCCCTGTTCCACCAGCACCACGGGCGACAGCGACCAGCCTTCGGCGGCGGTCTGTTCCTCCATGCGTGCCAGAAATGGCAGGGTATGGCGATGCACCGCCAGGGCCGACAGGCCGTCGGCTACCACCACTGCCAGATCGAACCCGCCGGGATGGGCGCTGGCGTAGTCGCGCAGGGCCTGGGCCGAGTCGTCACTGAGCCGGCGTCCCAGGTCGGGGCGTTGCAGGTAGCTGTGGCGGTCGGTGGCGGCGCTGTGCAGCAGCAGGCTGTCACGTCCGCGCTCGGCCAATTGAGCGCTCAGGCCGGCGTGGTCGAAGGGCAGGTGCACGGCGTCCCGGGCCTGGGCGTGGGCGTATTGGAAGTCCAGTTGAGCATCGGTGGGCAGGCTGGTGCCGGTACGGCCCAGGGCAATGCGTGCCGGAGTCAGACGGCGCAGTTCCAGCCAGGGGTTCTGCGAATCGGTCGGGTGTTTTTGCATGAGCCTGTTCCTTATCCCAACTGGGCCAGCGCCTGGCGGAAAGCCGGCGGCAGGTTGTTGCCGAAATGCACCTTGCCGTCGGCCTGGGTGAAGATGCCGGTCCTGGCCAGCCATTGCTCGAACTCAGGGGCAGGTTTCAGGCCCAGGGTCTGGCGAGCATAGAGCGCGTCGTGGAAGGACGTGGTCTGGTAGTTGAGCATGATGTCGTCGGAGCCGGGGATGCCCATGATGAAGTTGATTCCGGCCACGCCCAGCAGGGTCAGCAGGTTGTCCATGTCGTCCTGATCGGCTTCGGCGTGGTTGGTGTAGCAGATGTCACAGCCCATGGGCACGCCCAGCAGCTTGCCGCAGAAGTGGTCTTCCAGGCCGGCACGGATGATCTGCTTGCCGTTGTACAGGTACTCGGGGCCGATGAAGCCGACCACGGTATTGACCAGGAACGGCTTGAAGTGCCGGGCCACGGCGTAGGCGCGGGTTTCGCAGGTCTGCTGGTCGATGCCGAAGTGGGCGTTGGCCGACAGGGCGCTGCCCTGGCCGGTCTCGAAGTACATCAGGTTCTGCCCCAGGGTGCCGCGGTTCAGGCTCAGGCCCGCCTCGTAGCCTTCCTGGAGCACGTTGAGGTTGATGCCGAAGCTGGCATTGGCCGCTTCGGTGCCGGCAATCGATTGAAAGACCAGGTCCAGGGGCACGCCGCGATTGATCGCCTCGATGGAGGTGGTGACGTGGGTCAGCACGCAGGCCTGGGTGGGGATCTCGTAGCGCTGGATGATGGCATCGAGCATTTCCAGCATGGCGCAGATCGAGGCGATGCTGTCGGTGGCCGGGTTGATGCCGATCATCGCGTCGCCGTTGCCGTACAGCAGGCCGTCGAGAATGCTTGCGGCGATGCCCGCCGGCTCGTCGGTGGGGTGGTTGGGCTGCAGGCGGGTGGACAGGCGTCCACGCAGCCCCAGGGTGCCGCGAAACTTGGTCACCACGCGGATCTTCTGCGCCACCAGGATCAGGTCCTGCACGCGCATGATCTTCGACACCGCGGCGGCCATTTCCGGGGTCAGGCCCGGCGCCAGGGCCCGCAGGCTCTGTTCGTCGGCGGCGTCGCTGAGCAGCCAGTCGCGAAAGCCGCCCACGGTCAGGTGGCTGACCGTGGCGAAGGCCTCGCGGTCATGGGTGTCGATGATCAGCCGGGTGACTTCGTCGGACTCATAGGGAATCAGCACCTCTTCGAGAAAGTGCTTGAGGGGGATATCCGCCAGGGTCATCTGGGCGGCAACCCGCTCGCCGTCGTTGAGGGCGGCAACCCCGGCCAGAAAGTCGCCGGAACGGGCCGGGCTGGCCTTGGCCATGACGTCCTTGAGGCTGTCGAAGCGATAGGTCTGAGAACCTACGCTGTGGGAAAATTGGGCCATCTCAGTCTCCGTTTCAACGATGTAGGGGCGTTGCCGAGTGCTGGCGGATCATCAGGATGCCACCTTCTTCAGCAGGTTTTCCAGACGGTTGCCGGCAGCCCGGTGATGGAGGATGGCAAAGGCCTTTTCCGCCACCAGGCTGCCGCCTTCCAGCGGCGGCAGGCCACCGCTGTAGATGTTCGAGATCACGGTGTATTCATAGCGAATGTCGGCATTGCCGCTGAACTGGGCGGCGGCGCGGCGCGCCTGCTCGTCCGGCAGGCGGTAGCCCAGGTAGGCGGACATGCTCCGTGAGGCCAGGGCATCGCCGCCGGGCCGCTCGCCGATCAGCACGATGATCAGCTGGGGTTGCAGGGCCTCGCCCACCGACTCCGCCAGCTTGACCCGGCCATAGGGCGCGAGGATCGGCTGGCCGATGCGCAGCTCGCGGCTGTGCAAGCCGTCCAGCAGCACCGGCAGCAGCTCGGGAATGTTGTGGTGGATGGCCTCGGCACTGAGGCCGTCGGAAATCACGATCTGCACGTCGTTGTATTCCGGTTTAAGGCGCCGCAGCACTTCCTCGGTCAGCCGCGCGCCCAGCTCCGGGTCTTGCAGATGGGCCAGCTTGTCCGGGGCGGCGGTGCGCAACTCACGCAGGGCAATGGCGCCGATTTCGGTGGGGCGCAAGTCGACGTAGATTGCCTCGCGGGCCACTGCCAGGTTGGCGCGTACAGTACGCGACACGCTGTTGGCCGGGCGCGGCCCGGCGTTGTCGAAGCCGTAGGTGGCCGGGGTGGATTCCAGCAGGCGCTGGAAGTCGATGTCTGACTGGCAGAAAATCCTCGGGTTGCCCCAGTTCGGCCCGCGTTCCACGTTGCCGTGGGCGTCTTCCTGGAAAATCCCCTTGCCCAGGGCCCAGCGCAGGTATTCCGGGGCCGGTGCCAGGTCGTGCACCTCGCGCAGGGTCTGGTTGTCGTGGGCGCTGGTGTCGAAGTAGGCGAGCATGCGGTCGGTGCTCAGGTACACGTCCATGAAGAAGTTGGCGCCTGCGGCAGTCAGCAATTCGGTGGCCATCTGCTGGCCTTCCAGGGTTACTTGCGAGTGCAGGGTGTAGCAGGGGGCCATGCCCATGGGCAGGCCCAGCAACTTGCCCATGAACTGGTCCTGCAGGCAGGAGTAGGTCATCTCGAAGTTGTCGAGGTGGGTTTCCGGGCCGATGAAGCCGGTGACGTTGTTCACCATGTACGGCCGGTAGCGCCGGGCAAGCCCGTAGCACAGGGCTTCGCAGGTGGTCATGTCGATGCCTTCGTGCTTGCCGTAGGTCAGCTCGCTGCCCTGGCCAGTCTCGAAGTACATGAAGTTTTCCGCCACGTCCCGCAGCGGGCCGCGCTCGGCCATGGTCTGCCAGGCCTGGTCCAGCAGTTGCACAGTAACGTCGAACTCGTCGGTCAGGGTACGTTCGGTGCCCGCCAGGCTCTGGAACATGATCTCCACTGGAGCGCCCTGGTCGAGGCAGGCCAGTTGGGTCTTGATATGGGACAGCACGCAGATTTGGGTGGGTGCTCCGGTTTCCCGGCGCAGCTTGTCCAGGTGGTGGAGCGTGGCGCTGATGTTGTCCACGGTGTCGATGGCCGGGTTGAGGCCGATCAACGCGTCCCCCGAGCCCATGCTCAGGCCGGTGTAGACCAGCAGGGTGATGCCGCTGAGGTTGTCGGTGGGATGGTTGGGCTGCAGGCGCGACGACAGGGTGCCGGGCAGGCCCACCAGGGTTCGGGCCTTGGCGGCCGCGCCACTCTTGAGCTTTTTCGACAGCAGGATCAGTTCATGCACATCCAGCAGCTTGGCCAGGGCGGCCACCATCACCCCGGTCAGGGCGCGGCCGATGCGGCGTATTTCGGTGCCGTGGCTGCGCAGCAGGCGATCTTTCAGGGCGCCCAGGGTAAGAGGGGCGATTTCCCCGAACACTTCGTGGTCGATGTCGTAGTTGACCTGCATGACACTGTCGATATGGCCGTGACGGTCGGTCAGCGGGTGCTGGAAATAGTGATCCAGGGTCAGTTCCGAGAGCACCTTGCGCGCTGCTTCGCGAGTGATTTCATCCACGGCGGCCAGCCCCGCCACACGGTCCCCGGCCTTGCTGATGTCGGCGGCGCCGAGCACCGCCTTGAGGCTGTCGAAGGCGATCTGGCGATCCAGCACCCGGGTGCTGTAGCCACGTTCGGCCGGGACGACGGGAAGGCGGATGTGCTGCAGTTCGGTGAGTGACATGGCAAGACTCTCCTTGGCCGGCATCGGCATCAGTGCACACCGTAAAAGGCGACGGGCACTATGTGCTGATGGGGTGTTCCCAGATTGATGAAGTGCGCCGAGCGTTCACGTACTTCGTCGATGACGATCAGGTTGCAAGAACTGCGCCCCCAATCCGTGGTGTAGTTGCCCAGGACCTTGCCGACGTTGCTCTCCAACAGCAGCACCAGCGGCCATTGGGCAGCCGGGCGGGCAGTGCCCAGGGCCCGGCACAGCAGGGCGCCGAGGTGGCGTATTTCTTCCAGGCCTGGCGCCTGGCCGCCATCGAGCAATTGCAGGCAGGCACCGTCGCGGCTGCTCAGGGCCAGTTCCAGGGCCGCCTCCAGTTGCTGCCGGGAGGCGCGCACCGATAGACGGGCAACGATGGGCAGGTCCTTGAGCGGCAGTGCTTCGGGCCGGGGCAGGAACAAGGTGCTGCCGGAGATTTCGGTGTTGTGCAGGGTCAGCCCGTAGACCGTGGCCCGGCCACGGTTTTCCGGGACCAGGCGGCGGGCGTCACGCACCAGCCGCGGCTGGCGGGCAATGGCCAGGGCCAGGTCGATGCCCAGGTCGCCGTAGTGGGTGGTGCCGGGCAGGGTTTCACCCTGCAAGTGCTGATACAGCAACTCGCCAACGCCACCGGAAAAGGTCAGCGCCACATCAGGTTCGTGAGCCGGCAGGTTCAGCGGCAGTTGCTCCGTCAACCGGCCCAGCGGGCTGGCAAAGAACGCTCGGTCCCCCGACACGAGCGCCAGCAGGGCGTCGATGTACCAATCCAGCACGGCCTGCAGTTGTGAGCTGTCGAGGAGTTGTCCGGATGTTTTGCCAATCGCCAGGTGATCGAGCAGGGCCCGGCCGAACTCCGACATTCCGCTGAGCCGATAGCTGCCCGGCTCGAATTGCAGGTGCCGGGCACCGATGAAATGGCAACCGCTGGCCAGCACATTGCCCTCCAGGCCCCAGGCGGCATTGGTGGTGCCACCGCCGATATCCAGGTTGAGCATGGGCTGCTGCGCGTGAAAGCGGCTCAGGGCCGAGCAACTGCCCATGAACGCCAGCCAGGACTCCAGGCCGCCATCGTCGGCACGGGTGATCAGTGCGTTACCGATCAGTTGCCCCACCAGTTGCGCCAGGGCCTGGGCGTTGTGCCGCCGGGCCGCCAGCCCGGTGATGATCACCCCGCCGGAAAACAACTGCTGCGGGCGCACGTCCGCCTGTTCAAGCCAGGTTTCGATCAGGCCGCGGATCGCGGCTTCATCGATGACCTCATCCTTGAAGGGCGTGAACACCGGGTCGCCGCGAAACAGCACCCGGGGTTCGTTGAGGGCCATGCGCCCGGTGATGCAGTGGCTGCTGAGGCTGGCCTGGGCAATCAGCACGCTGCTGGTGGTGGACCCGAAGTCCAGCCCCAGCAGCAAGACCTGGGCGCCGCCGGTGAAGGCTTGCATGCAGGCGTTCCTCGCCGCGCCGGAGTCAGGCCGTGGCCTTCTGGCCTGCCGGTTCCGGGGTTTCCAGGGCCGTGCCGCCCAGGTACTCGCCTTCGCCGATGATTCCGGCAGCCCGGTCCTGGGCTTCCAGTTGCAGGGCCTTGGGCACCGACAGCCAATAGGCCAGTCCCACCGCGACGAAGCCGGCGCTGATCTTGCCGATCAATACCGGGAGGATGATGGTCGGCTGGAAGTTGGCGGTGAAGGACAGGTGGTCCCCCAGCAGGAAGGCGGCGCAGACACCGAAGGCGATGTTCACCACCTTGTCCTTGGGCGGCATGAAGCGCACCAGGCGGAACATGGCCAGGATGTTGGCGATGGTGGCCAGCATGCCGGCACTGCCTACCGCGCTGAGGCCGATCTTGCCGCCGAGGTTTTCCAGGGGCTTGCCCAGGTACTTGCGCAGCAGGTAGACCATGGGGAAGGCGCCGGCCAGCATGATGCCGATGTAGCCGGCGGTTTCCAGGGCGCGGGTCTGGTCCTCGGCGTCGGCGATGATCGGGTGGAAGCCCCAGCCGCCAAACACCGCGGAGAAGGCCCCGGTGAAGTACTCGACGATGGAGAACACCAGTACCAGCTTGATCGCCGCGTCCATGGCCCGGCCGAAGATGATGAAACCCTTGATCATCATGTCCGGCAAAAAGCGCAGGCCCAGGGCCAGGGCCACGACGAAGATCAGGATCGGCAGCAGGTTGGCGAAGATGCTGCCCAGGCCCAGGGCCAGTTGGTAGCTGGCTTCGCCGCTGGTGCTGACCAGTTCGCGTACCTGCGGGTTGCTGAAGGCCAGGATCAGGCTGGCGATCATTACGCCCACGGGAATGGTGAGGATCCCGGACATGATCCCCAGGGCCATGTACTTGTGGTCGCGCTTGTCGAGCATCGCCAGGCCCATGGGGATCGAGAAGACGATGGTGGCGCCACCCATGAAGCCGGTGATCAGCGCCATTACCAGCGCTTCCTTGCTGGCGGCCAGGGCCGAGGCCAGCTGATAGCCGCCCATGTCCGAGGCGATGATCATGGTCGCCGCCAGGGCCGGATCGGCTCCCAGGGAATTGAAGAACGGTCCGAATACGGTTTCGATGACCACGGTGAGATAGGGGATGGAGGCCATGATGCCCGCGGCCGGCACGAAGATGTAGCCGGTGGCGTGAATGCCTTCCATGAATTCCTTGCCCAGGCCTCGCTCGCTGTCATAAATGGCGGCGAAGGCGCCAAGTACGGCGCAGAGCATGATGAGGTAGAGCACGTAGTTGCCGATCTGATCCATTGCGTTTGTCCCTTGTTATTGTTTTTCAAGCAGGGTCTGTGCACGACTGGTTTGGCGCAGAACTTCCGACAGCAGTGTCCCGTCCGGCAAGCCGTCGGCACCGGATCAGAGCAGGTGAACCTGTGCGGCAGGGCCGCGAAAAGGCCTCCCGGCGGCCTGTGCCGCCGGGAGGATCGATCAGAAGAAGCCCAGCGGGTTGATGTCGTAGCTCACCAGCAGGTTCTTGGTCTGCTGGTAGTGGTCGAGCATCATCTTGTGGGTCTCGCGGCCCACGCCGGATTTCTTGTAGCCACCGAACGCGGCGTGGGCCGGGTACAGGTGGTAGCAGTTGGTCCAGACGCGGCCGGCCTTGATCCCGCGGCCCATGCGGTAGGCGCGGTTGATGTCGCGGGTCCAGACCCCGGCACCCAGGCCGAACTCGGTGTCGTTGGCGATCGCCAGGGCTTCGGCTTCGTCCTTGAAGGTGGTGACGCTGACCACCGGGCCGAAGATTTCCTCCTGGAACACGCGCATCTTGTTGGTGCCCTTGAGCAGGGTCGGCTGGATGTAGTAGCCGCTGGACAGGTCGCCCTCGAGTTTTTCCACCTTGCCGCCGGTGAGCAGCTGCGCACCTTCGTTCTTGGCGATGTCGAGGTAGGAGAGGATCTTGTCGAACTGCTGCTCGGAAGCCTGGGCGCCGACCATGGTGTCGGTGTCCAGTGGGTCGCCACGCTTGATCTGCTCGATCTTCTTCATCACCACTTGCATGAATTCGTCGTAGATCGATTCCTGCACCAGGGCGCGGGATGGGCAGGTGCAGACTTCACCCTGGTTGAAGAATGCCAGCACCAGGCCTTCGGCGGCCTTTTCGATGAACTTGGGCTCGGCCTGCATGATGTCTTCGAAGAAGATGTTCGGCGACTTGCCGCCCAGTTCCACGGTGGACGGAATGATGTTCTCGGCGGCGCACTTCATGATGTGCGAGCCCACCGGAGTCGAGCCGGTGAAGGCGATCTTGGCGATGCGCTTGCTGGTGGCCAGGGCTTCGCCGGCTTCGCGGCCAAAACCTTGCACCACGTTGAGTACGCCGGGTGGCAGCAGGTCGCCGATCACTTCCATGAGCACGGTGATGCCCAGCGGGGTCTGCTCGGCGGGCTTGAGTACCACGCAGTTGCCCGCTGCCAGGGCCGGGGCGAGTTTCCAGGCGGCCATCAGGATCGGGAAGTTCCACGGGATGATCTGCCCGACCACGCCCAGGGGTTCATGGATGTGATAGGCCACGGTGTTGCCGTCGATTTCCGCAGCGCTGCCTTCCTGGGCCCGCAGGCAACCGGCGAAGTAGCGGAAGTGGTCGGCGGCCAGGGGAATGTCGGCGTTCAGGGTTTCGCGCACGGCCTTGCCGTTGTCCCAGGTTTCGGTGATGGCCAGCAGTTCGAGGTTCTGTTCGATGCGGTCGGCAATCTTCAGCAGGATCAGCGAGCGCGCCTGCACCGAGGTGGCGCCCCAGGCGTCGGCGGCGGCGTGGGCAGCGTCCAGCGCCTTGTCGATGTCTTCGGCGGTGGAGCGGGGGAATTCGGCAATTGGCTGGCCGTTGACCGGCGAGGTGTTGGTGAAGTACTGGCCTTTGACAGGCGCGACGAATTCGCCGCCGATGTAGTTACCGTACTTGCTCTTGAACGAAACGATAGCGCCTTCAGTACCGGGGTGTGCGTAACGCATGGTGGGTATCTCCTGGCTTTTATGCTTATGGGGGAGGACGCGCCGTAGCGCATATCAAGCGTAGAGCAAAGGTCGGGCCAGCGTGCTACAGGCCATATGCATCAAGGGTTTGCGGATGTTTCGAGGGGACCGCTACGGGGCGCTGTGACGGATCCGGTACAGGCTTGAGTGACAGTTTGTAACCTAAGTGGCACAACCTGTGACTCGGGAGTCAAGCCGGCATTGCAATGCAGCAGCGCCTGGAGGATGCTGGTTCGCGTGTCGAATCTTGTCGGACAAGTCTGATGAGCATTCCTCCTTCGTAGTCGATTGCAGCCCGGCAGTGGCGACAGTATTTCGTCTGAGCGTGACAGCGCAGCAGGAGAATAATAAGAAATGCACACTAGCAATTACTTGAGCCGGCATGCCCAGCAGGTGCTCACCGTGGCCCAGGGCAAGGCTCATTTGCAGGGCCCGGGCAGCGATCCTTCCATTGCCCGCTCCTGGCTGCGCTGCCTCGAGGACTATCATCTCGACCCGGCCCAGGTCATGGCCCCTACGGTGCTTGAACATGGCCGCCTGTTGGAGAGCCGCGAGCGCCTGCAAGATGTCTTGCAGATTGCCGGCACCGAGATGGCCAACCTGCACCAACAACTGTCCGGCGCCGGGCATGCGGTGCTGCTGACCGATGCCCGGGGCGTGATCCTCAACTGCATTACCGCCCCCAGCGAACGCAAGATCTTCGAGCATGCCGGACTGTGGCTGGGCGCCGATTGGAGCGAGGCCCGGGAGGGCACCAACGGCATCGGCACCTGCCTGGTGGAGCGCCAGCCGCTGACCATTCACCAGGGCGAGCATTTCCGCGGCCGGCACACCGGCCTGACCTGCTCTGCGAGCCCGGTGTTCGACCCCCATGGCGAGTTGCTGGCGGTGCTGGATGTGTCGTCGGCGCGCCAGGACGTGTCCCGGCAGAGCCAGTTCCACACCATGGCCCTGGTCAATCTGTCGGCGAAGATGATCGAGAGCTGCTATTTCCTGCGTTATTTCGAGAACCAGTGGCTGCTGCGCTTTCATCTGCAGGCGGAGTCGGTGGGGCTGTTCAGCGAGGGCCTGCTGGCGTTCGATGGCGATGGCCGGATCTGTGCGGTGAACCAGAGCGCCCTGAACCTGCTGGGGCATATTCGCGGCGGGTTGCTGGGCAAGCCGGTGGAAAGCTTTTTCGACTGCTCCCTGGATGAACTGCTCGGCCGCGCCAGTATCAATGCCAGCGCCAGTTGGCCATTGCGCACCCGGGACGGGCGACGCCTGTTCGCCTTGTTGCGCGGCCAGCCACAGCCGGCCGCACAACCAGCGGTGCTGCGGGCACCGCAGGCCATTGCGCCGGCGCGGCCCTCGGGGATCTGCCTGGGGGATGACGGCCTGCAGAACGATTTTCGCCGCGCCTCGCGAGTGTTCGAGCGCGATGTGCCGTTGCTGATCAATGGCGAGACCGGCTCCGGCAAGGAGGCCTTCGCCAAGGCGGTGCACCAGGGCAGCGCGCGGGCGGGCAAGGCCTTTGTCGCGCTCAACTGCGCGGCTATCCCGGAAAGCCTGATCGAGAGCGAGCTGTTCGGTTATCGCGGCGGCAGCTTTACCGGGGCGCGCAAGGAGGGCATGCGCGGCAAGTTGCAGCAGGCTGATGGCGGTACCTTGTTCCTCGATGAAATCGGCGATATGCCCCTGGCCCTGCAGACCCGTTTGCTGCGGGTACTGGAGGATCGGCTGGTGGTGCCGATCGGCGGCGAGCCGCAACCGGTCAACGTGCGCATCATCAGCGCGACCCACCGTGACCTGCTGGAGCGGGTGCGCGACGGTAGCTTCCGTGAGGACCTGTATTACCGGCTCAATGGCCTGGAGATCGCCTTGCCGGCCTTGCGCGATCGCAGCGACAAATCCCAGTTGCTGGATTTCCTCCTGGCCGAAGAGGCGGGCGGCCAGCCGGTGATGCTGGAGGAAGCGGTGCGCCAGAGCCTGTTGAGTTATTCCTGGCCGGGTAACGTGCGGCAATTGCGCAACGTGCTGCGTACCCTGGCGGCCTTGTGTGAAAACGGCCGCATTGGCCTGGATGATCTGCCGCCGCTGATCCGCCACAGCCGCCCGGCGCCGCTGGGCGAAGCGGAAGCAGAGGTGCCGGAGCGGCCACTGGAGGATGCCGAGCGGGTGGCGTTGCTGGCGGCCCTGGAGCAGCAGCGCTGGCACATGACCCATACCGCCGAGCAGTTGGGCGTGAGCCGCAACACCCTCTATAGAAAGCTGCGCAAGCACGGCATCGCGCGATAGTCCGAGCTGCCGGCCGCTGCTGGCCCGTCGGGCTTGCGCCGGCGCAGGCCAGCAGCAACCTCCCGGTCAGCTAATGGGTGCGATTTGCAGCCCTCTACGCTAACCTGCGCCGATGTTTTTCGAGGTCGACTATGCACATCCATATTCTCGGTATCTGCGGCACTTTCATGGGGTCGATGGCGGTTCTGGCCAAAGAGCTGGGCCATCACGTCACCGGTTCCGACGCTAACGTGTATCCACCGATGAGCACCCAGTTGCAGGCCCAGGGCATCGAGCTGACCCAGGGCTACGATCCTGCCCAGCTGGACCCGGCGCCGGACCTGGTGGTGATCGGCAATGCCATGTCCCGCGGCAACCCGGCGGTGGAGTACGTGCTGAACAAGGGCCTGCCCTATGTGTCCGGCCCGCAATGGCTGGCCGACCATGTGCTGCAGGGGCGTTGGGTACTGGCGGTGGCCGGGACCCACGGCAAGACCACCACCAGCAGCATGCTGGCCTGGGTCCTGGAGCATGCGGGCATGAGCCCGGGCTTCCTGATCGGCGGCGTGCCACAGAATTTCGCCGTCTCCGCGCGCTTGGGCGGTACGCCGTTCTTCGTGATCGAGGCTGATGAGTACGACAGCGCCTTCTTCGACAAGCGCTCGAAGTTCGTCCACTACCGCCCACGGACCGCGATCCTCAATAACCTGGAATTCGATCATGCGGACATCTTCCCTGATCTTCCGGCTATCGAGCGGCAGTTCCACCATCTGGTACGGACCATTCCCAGCGAAGGCCTGGTGATCCATCCCACCACCGAGCCTGCCTTGCAGCGGGTGATCGAGATGGGCTGCTGGACCCCGGTGCAGACTACCGGCGCCGGTGGCCAGTGGCAGGTCAAGTTGCTGAGCGCCGACGGTTCGGCCTTCGAGGTGATGTTCGAAGGCGTGAGCCAGGGCGTGGTGGAGTGGGAGCTGACCGGCCAGCACAACGTTGCCAATGCCCTGGCCACCCTGGCTGCGGCACGCCATGTGGGCGTGGTGCCGTCGATGGGCATTGCCGGCCTGAGCGCGTTCAAGAGCGTGAAGCGGCGCATGGAGAAAGTCGCCGAAGTGCATGGCGTGACCATCTACGATGATTTCGCCCATCACCCGACGGCCATCGCCACTACGCTGGATGGCTTGCGCAAGCGGGTTGGCGATGCCCCGGTGATCGCCATCATCGAGCCGCGCTCCAACTCCATGAAGCTCGGCGCGCACCGTGATGGCCTGCCGGAAAGCGTCAACCAGGCCGATCAGGTGATCTGGTATGCCCCGGCCAACCTGGGCTGGGATCTGGCCGCCACGGCGGCCTTGTGCACGGTGCCGTCGATTGTCAGCGACTCTCTGGAAGGCATCATCGAGCGGGTGAAGAGCCAGGCCAAGCCGGGCACCCAGGTGGTGATCATGAGCAACGGCGGCTTTGGCGGCCTGCACGGCAAACTGGCCGAGGCGCTGCGATGAACAACGGCCCGGAACGCATCACCCTGGCCATGACCGGTGCCTCGGGCGCCCAGTACGGCCTGCGCCTGCTGGACTGCCTGGTGCGTGAGGACCGAGAGGTGCATTTTCTGATCTCCAAGGCTGCGCAATTGGTCATGGCCACGGAAACCGATGTGACCCTGCCGCCCAAGCCGCAGACCATGCAGGCCTTCCTCACCGAATACACCGGTGCGTCGGCGGGGCAGATCCGCGTTTATGGCAAGGAGGACTGGATGTCGCCGGTGGCCTCGGGCTCCGGCTCGCCGGCGGCGATGGTAGTGGTGCCGTGCTCCACCGGCACCTTGTCGGCGATTGCCACCGGTGCCTGCAACAACCTGATCGAGCGCGCCGCGGACGTGACCCTCAAGGAGCGCCGGCAGTTGATTCTGGTGCCTCGCGAGGCGCCGTACTCCAGCATTCACCTGGAGCACATGCTCAAGTTGTCGAACATGGGCGTGACCATTCTGCCGGCCTCGCCGGGCTTCTATCACCAGCCGCAGACCATCGATGACCTGGTGGATTTTGTCGTCGCGCGGATTCTCAATCTGTTGAGCATCCCGCAGGACATGTTGCCGCGCTGGGGCGAGCATCATCTGAGCAGCGATGAGTAAGTCCCTACTGGTGCTGTTGGCCGCCCTGCAACTGGGCGGCTGTGCCACGGCCCGGACCTTGAATGCCGCCCAGCCCGGGGCGCCGGTGGTGTATTCGGGGACGCGCCTGGACTTGTATGCGATGCAGGGTGGGTGCTGCGCCATGGACCGCTTTGGCGCCGAGGCACCGAGCTATCCTGGCGTGGATCTGCCAGCCAGTGCCCTGCTCGATACCCTGTTGCTGCCGCTATCGGTGCTGACGGTATTGGGGGTGGGGTTTCAGGCAACGGGCGGGTTGTAGTGCTTCGCCGGCAAGCCGGCTCCTACAGGTGTGTGCAGGAGTGGCTCGCGGGCGAGCGATTCATTTGCCCAGCTTGCGTAGTTCGTCGGACTCGACGATGCGCGTGCCGGTCTGCTCTTCCAGGGCCAGGCGCCACATGGCCCGGGCCAGTTGGCAGGCTTCGATCCCGCGGTACTTGCCCGGTATCAGCCGCGACAGTGGTCCGGCCAGCTGTTCGCCCAGGCGC
>NZ_VYKE01000368.1:0-1452 GCF_032424515.1 Pseudomonas sp. JV245A | reverse complement strand
ACCCGCGCCTGGCCGACAGCCAGTTGCCGGCCTGGAACTGGCCGGGCCTGGCCGCCTATGGCCTGGGCACCCTGGCGGCCTTCTGCTCGCCCTGGGTCGCGCCGTTGGTGGGCATCGGCGTGGCCAGCCTGAGCTATGTCCTGCTCAGCGCCTGGCTCGGCGCCCGCACCAGCGCCACCCTCGACGCCCGGGCCTGAACCCGGGCCTTGCCCTCCCGGCGCGTTCCGGGTCTATCATGACCCGCCCCGAACCACCTGCCTGCTTCGACCGGTACCGGTTGAAGCACAGCCCAATGACCGAGGGACAAGGGCCGCCGCCCGGATCCCACGGCTGAACCGCTGATTGCCCGACCCGAGGAACCGCTCCGATGCTGATCACCAACGCCCGCCTGCGCCACCGTGAAGGCCTGCACCAACTGCACCTGGAAAACGGCCGCATCGCCCGCATCGTCCAGCAGGGCCCGGACGCCCCCACCGCCGCGCCGGCCTTCGGCCCCGAGCACCTGGATGCCGGCGGCAACCTGGTGGTGCCGCCCTTCGTCGAACCGCACATTCACCTGGACGCCACCCTCACCGCGGGCGAGCCGCGCTGGAACATGAGCGGCACCCTGTTCGAAGGCATCGAGTGCTGGGGCGAACGCAAGGCCACCATCACCGCCGAAGACACCCGCGCCCGCGCCCACAAGACCATCCGCGCCCTGGCCGCCCACGGCATCCAGCATGTACGCACCCATGTCGATGTCACCGACCCGGACCTCACCGCCCTCAAGGCCATGCTCGAAGTGCGCGAGCAAAGCGCGCACCTGATCGACCTGCAGATCGTCGCCTTCCCCCAGGAGGGCATCGAATCGTTCCGCAACGGCCGCGAGCTGATGGAAGAAGCCATCCGCCTGGGCGCCGATGTGGTGGGCGGTATTCCGCACTTCGAATACACCCGGGACCAGGGCGTGAGCTCGGTGAAGTTCCTCATGGACCTGGCCGAACGCACGGGTTGCCTGGTGGACGTGCACTGCGACGAAACCGACGACCCGCACTCGCGCTTTCTCGAAGTACTGGCCGAAGAAGCGCGCAGCCGGGGCATGGGCTCCCGGGTCAGCGCCAGCCACACCACGGCCATGGGCTCCTACGACAACGCCTACTGCGCCAAGCTGTTCCGCCTGCTGGGGCATTCGGGCATCAGCTTCGTCTCCTGCCCCACCGAAAGCATCCACCTGCAGGGGCGCTTCGACAGCTTCCCGAAACGCCGCGGCGTGACCCGGGTCAATGAGCTGCTGGAGGCCGGGATGAACGTGTGCTTCGGCCAGGACTCGATTGTCGACCCCTGGTACCCCCTGGGTAACGGCAACATCCTGCGGGTACTGGAAGCCGGCCTGCACATCTGCCACATGCTCGGCTACAGCAACCTGCAGAGCGCCCTCGACCTGGTCACCGACAACAGCGCCAAGGCCCTGGC
>NZ_VYKE01000367.1:0-1474 GCF_032424515.1 Pseudomonas sp. JV245A | reverse complement strand
GCACGGGCGACGCACATCTTGCGGGCCCCTTCGCCGGCAAGCGCAACGCCGCCCGGCCGGCTCCTACCGATTGTTGCTAGGCCGTTATCCCGGGCGTTGCGCCACGCATCCCCCGACAAAACCAGAAGAAACGCCTGAGGAAATCACCATGAACGCTGCCGTCGAGGTTCTGCAATCCAGCCATCAGCACATCAACCGCGACCGCCTGTGGCAGTCGCTCATGGAACTGGCCAGGCTCGGCGCCACGGTCAAGGGCGGCGTCTGCCGTTTGGCCCTGACCGACCTCGACCGCCAGGCCCGGGATCTGTTCGTGAAGTGGTGCGAGGAGGCCGGTTGCGCGGTCACGGTGGATGGCATCGGCAACATCTTCGCCCGCCGCCCCGGGCGCAATCCGCACCTGCCGCCGGTGATGACCGGCAGCCATATCGACACCCAGCCTACCGGCGGCAAGTTCGATGGCTGCTTTGGTGTGCTGGCCGGGGTGGAAGTGCTGCGCACCCTCAACGACCTCAAGCTGGAAACCGAGGCGCCCCTGGAAGTGGTGGTGTGGACCAACGAAGAAGGCTCGCGCTTTCCGCCGTGCATGATGGGCTCCGGGGTGTTCGCCGAAAAATTCACCCTGCAAGACACCCTGGCCAAGACCGACGTCGATGGCATCAGCGTCGGCGAGGCCCTGAACGCCATCGGCTACGCCGGCACGCGCCCGGTCAGCGGGCATCCGGTGGGCGCCTATTTCGAGGCGCACATCGAGCAAGGCCCGATCCTGGAAGATGAGCGCAAGACCATAGGCGTGGTGCTCGGCGCCCTGGGGCAGAAGTGGTTCGACCTCAAGCTGCGGGGCGTCGAAGCCCATGCCGGCCCGACCCCCATGCACCTGCGCAAGGACGCCCTGGTGGGCGCCGCCGCCGTGGTGGCGGCGGTCAATCGCGCCGCCCTCGGCCACCAGCCTCACGCCTGCGGCACCGTTGGCTGCCTGCAAGCCTACCCGGGTTCGCGCAACGTGATTCCGGGCGAGGTGCGCATGACCCTGGACTTCCGCCACCTGGAGCCGGCGCGCCTGGACTCGATGATTGCCGAGGTGCGCCAGGTGATCGACAACACCTGCGAAGAACACGGCCTGAGCTTCGAACTGACCCCCACCGCGGACTTTCCGCCGCTGTACTTCGACCCGGTGTGCGTCGATGCGGTGCGCGGCGCCGCGCAGGGTTTGGGGTTGTCCCACATGGACATCGTCAGCGGTGCCGGGCATGACGCGATCTTCGTCGCCGAGCTGGGCCCGGCGGGGATGATCTTCGTGCCCTGCGAAGGTGGCATCAGCCACAACGAAATCGAGAACGCCGACCCCGACGACCTCGCCGCCGGCTGCGCCGTGCTGCTGCGCGCCATGCTCGCCGCCTCCCAATCCATCGCCCAACGCCAACCGTAGGAGCCGGCTTGCCGGCGAAGAAGTCCGCAAGAAATGCGCGGCCCATGG
>NZ_VYKE01000366.1:0-1484 GCF_032424515.1 Pseudomonas sp. JV245A | reverse complement strand
CGGCCCGGCCACCGAGCCGGACCCCGATGTCGGCCTGTTCAGTGGGCCCTATCAGCGGCGGATCCTCCCGGGGATCGGCCACAACCTGCCCCAGGAAGCGCCGCAAGCCACCCTCGACGCGCTGCTGGAGTTGCTCGGCAAGCCCTGAGATGGGCGCCGGCGCACGCCATGGGCCGGAAAAAATCGGTACACTTCGCGGCCTCGATCCCCCCACAGGACATGGAATGTTATCCGTCGCCGCTTCTCCCCGACCCGGCCTGCGCCGGGCCCTGGTGCTCTGGCTGTATGCCGTCGGCGCCGGCCACCTGCTGGCCGGGCTGCTGCTGACCTGGGCCGGCCACAGTGGCCTGTTCAACGATTACCTCGCGGGCATCGAACAGGCCTTCTGGGGCGCCGCCGCGCCGGCACCGGCCCGGGCCCAGCAGATCTGGTGGCTGGGGCTGTTCGGCGCCACCCTGCAAAGCTATTCGCTGTTCCTGCTGGGGCTGGTGCACCTGGGCAACCGCCTGCGGGCCCCTGCCGCCTGGGCCTGGCTGATGGCCGGGATTGTGCTGTGGGCGCCCCAGGACATGTGGCTGTCCTGGCAGATGAACATGACCGCCCACCTGTGGATCGACAGCTTCGCCCTGCTGGTGCTGCTGCCGCCGTTACTGTGGCTGCAGCGCCACGACCGCCGTACCTCTCGTCTTCCCTCGTAAAAGGACTTCACCATCGTGGCTGATTTGCCAATCCTGCAGTGGGCTATCGCCCTGTTGCTCGCCCAGGGCGTGCTCGGCGCCCTGGATACTCTCTACCATCACGAACTCACCGTGGCCCTGCCGCAGCGTCACAGCGCCCGCAAGGAGCTCAGCATCCATGCCCTGCGCTCGTGCTTCTACGGCGTGCTGTTCATGGGCATCGCCCACCTGGCGTTCCAGGGCATCTGGGCCCTGGTGATCGCCCTGCTGTTCGCCCTGGAAATCGGCCTGACCCTGTGGGACTTCGTGGTCGAGGATCGCAGCCGCAAGCTGCCGGCCATCGAACGCATCATGCACACCGTGCTGGCGATCAACGCCGGGGCCTTCTTCGCCCTGTACGGCCTGCAACTGCTGGAATGGTCACGCCTGCCCAGTGCCTTGAATCCCATCGACCTGGGCTGGCAGGGCTGGGCCCTGAGCCTGTTCGCCGTGGGCGTCACCGCCTCGGGCATCCGCGACGGCCTGGCGGCGCTGCGCCTGCAACGCCAGGGCCAGGGCGCCAACCCCTTTGCCGGTGGCAGCGGCAAGCGGGTGCTGGTCACCGGTGGCACCGGTTTTATCGGCGAGACCCTGGTCAACCAACTGCTGGATGCCGGGCACACGGTCAGCGTGCTGGCCCGGGACCCGCTGCGCGCCGCCTACCTGTTCGACGGTCGCGCCCGTTGCCTGCGCTCGCTGAGCAAGCTGGGCCACGGCGAAGCCTTCGACGTGATCATCAACCTGGCCGGTGCCCCGGTGGCCGGGCCG
>NZ_VYKE01000365.1:0-1497 GCF_032424515.1 Pseudomonas sp. JV245A | reverse complement strand
TCCCGCACAGGGCAATCAACCTACGACCAAATGACGAGAGCCCCCCTGCCAACGATGCATTCGTCCGGCACGCGGGGCTCTCTACCATCGAGCCATCGCCTGTCGTGGACAGGCATCGACCAGCAGAGGCCCAGCATGATCTACGCACAACCCGGAACCCCAGGCGCCGTCGTGTCCTTCAAGCCACGCTACGGCAATTTCATCGGTGGCCAGTTCGTGCCGCCGGTGGACGGCCAGTACTTCAGCAACACCTCGCCGGTCAACGGTGAGGTGATCGCCGAATTCCCGCGCTCCACTGCCGCGGACATCGACAAGGCCCTGGACGCCGCCCATGCCGCCGCCGATGCCTGGGGCAAGACCAGCGCCCAGGACCGTTCGCTGGTGCTGCTGAAGATTGCCGACCGCATCGAGCAGAACCTGGAGATCCTCGCGGTCAGCGAAACCTGGGACAACGGCAAGGCCGTGCGCGAAACCCTCAACGCCGACGTGCCCCTGGCCGCCGATCATTTCCGCTACTTCGCCGGTTGCATCCGTGCCCAGGAAGGCGGCGCCGCAGAGATCAACGAACTGACCACCGCCTACCATTTCCACGAACCCCTGGGCGTGGTCGGGCAGATCATCCCGTGGAACTTCCCGCTGCTGATGGCTGCCTGGAAACTCGCCCCGGCCCTGGCCGCCGGCAACTGCGTGGTGCTCAAGCCCGCCGAGCAGACCCCGCTGTCGATCATGGTCTTCGCCGAGCTGATCGCCGACCTGCTGCCGGCCGGGGTGCTGAACATCGTCCAGGGCTTTGGCCGCGAAGCCGGCGAGGCCCTGGCCACCAGCAAGCGCATCGCCAAGATCGCCTTCACCGGCTCGACCCCGGTGGGCTCGCACATCATGAAATGCGCCGCCGAGAACATCATTCCGTCCACCGTCGAACTGGGCGGCAAGTCGCCGAACATCTTCTTCGAAGACATCATGCAGGCCGAACCCAAGTTCATCGAAAAGGCCGCCGAAGGCCTGGTGCTGGCGTTCTTCAACCAGGGGGAAGTCTGCACCTGCCCATCCCGGGCCCTGGTCCAGGAGTCGATCTACGAGCCGTTCATGGCCGAGGTGATGAAGAAGATCGTCAAGATCAAGCGCGGCAACCCGCTGGACACCGAGACCATGGTCGGCGCCCAGGCGTCGCAGCAGCAGTACGAGAAGATCCTCTCCTACCTGCAGATCGCCCAGGAGGAGGGCGCCGAGCTGCTCACCGGTGGCGCCGCCGAGCTGTTGGAAGGTGACCTGGCCAGCGGCTATTACATCCAGCCGACCCTGCTCAAGGGCCACAACAAGATGCGCGTGTTCCAGGAAGAGATCTTCGGCCCGGTGGTGGGCGTGACCACCTTCAAGGACGAAGCCGAGGCCCTGGCGATCGCCAACGACAGCGAGTTCGGCCTGGGCGCCGGGCTGTGGACCCGCGACATCAACCGCGCCTACCGCATGGGGCGGGCGATCAAGGCCGGCCGCGTG
>NZ_VYKE01000364.1:0-1531 GCF_032424515.1 Pseudomonas sp. JV245A | reverse complement strand
GCTGGAACGGGCTGTCCAGCAGGCCGTGGCTGTAGCAACTGGCGTGGCCGCCAACGGCGCTGACAACGGCGCGGATGTCGGCGGCCGTGGCATCGGTCTTCAGCCAGCGCTGGGCGCCGCCCCAGTCCAGCAGTTGTTCGCCGGGCAGGGGCAGCAGCGGGGTGTTGTGCGGCACCGACAGGCGCCACAGCGGCAGGCCGGGGTTGAAGAAGTCCAGTTGCTGCTCGTTGAGCTGGCTCCAGTAGCCCGGGTCCAGGGGCTCGCCGCCGAGCCGGTCATGGGCCGCCGCCACCGAGCCTTCACCGCCCTCCAGGCGCAGGTGCAGGCGTTCGCCGTCATGGCAGGCGGCGCTGATGGGCAAGGGCTGCTGGCCCCATTCGGCAAGCTGGGCGAGGGCCCGCTGGCGGTCCATTTCCAGGCTCAGGCTCATGCATTGCCGGGGCTTGGGCAGGACCTTCAGCGAGACCTCGGTGACCAGCCCCAGGCAGCCGTAGCTGCCGGCCATCAGCCGTGACAGGTCATAGCCGGCGACGTTCTTCATCACCTCGCCGCCAAACCGCAGGTGTTGGCCGCTGCCGCTGATGACCCGGGTGCCGAGGACGAAATCGCGCACCGCCCCGGCCCAGGGCCGGCGCGGCCCGGACAGGCCGCTGGCGAGCATGCCGCCCAGGGTCGCGCCCGCGCCGAAGGACGGCGGTTCGCAGGGCAGCATCTGCCCGGCGGCGTCCAGGGTGGCGTGCAGCTCGGCGAGCGGCGTACCGGCCCGGGCGCTGATCACCAGCTCCGTGGGGTCGTAGCTGACGATGCCGCGATGGCTGCGGGTATCGAGTATTTCCCCGGCACTCTCGCGGCCGAGAAAGGCCTTGCTGTTGGAACCCTGGATGCGCAGCGCGGTGTTGCTCGCCAAGGCATCGCGCACTTGCTCCAGCAAGGTCTCGGCGGCGTCGAAATCGCTGGCCACGTTCATCAGAATCGCTCCAGTTCGGGGAAGGGCAGTTGCCCGTGGTGGATGTGCATGGCGCCAAATTCGGCGCAGCGGTGCAGGGTCGGGATGTTCTTCCCCGGGTTGAGCAGGCCGCTGGGGTCGAAGGCCGCCTTGATGGCGTGGAACAGGGTCAGCTCGTGGTGGTTGAACTGGGCGCACATCTGGTTGATTTTCTCCCGGCCCACCCCGTGTTCGCCGGTGATGCTGCCGCCCACTGCCACGCACAGTTCGAGGATCTTGCCCCCCAGGGCCTCGGCCCGCTCAAGCTCGCCGGGCTGGTTGGCGTCGAACAGGATCAAGGGGTGCATGTTGCCGTCGCCGGCATGGAACACATTGGCCACCCGCAGTTGGTGTTCGTCGGCCAGGCGGGCGATGCCCCGCAGCACCCCCGGCAGCTCGCGGCGGGGAATGGTGCCGTCCATGCAGTAGTAGTCCGGGGACAAGCGCCCCACCGCCGGGAAGGCGTTCTTGCGCCCGGCCCAGAAACGCACGCGCTCGGCCTCGTCCCGGGCCAGGCGCACCTCGCTGGCGCCGGCCCGTTCCAGC
>NZ_VYKE01000363.1:0-1533 GCF_032424515.1 Pseudomonas sp. JV245A | reverse complement strand
GCCATCAACGCCCTGCTGCGTGCCAAACCCAGCCAAAAATTCGCCGGCCCGCCCCCCACCGCCGCCCCCACCAGCTGAAGCTGGCTTGTATAGGAGCTGGCTTGCCAGCGAATGGGCCCGCGGCACCTGCAAAAAACCTGTCCCTAGACGTCCCTTACGCAGCCGGCTGAGCCGCCACCATGACCACCACGGTCTTGGCCAGGAATGCCGGAGACTGCTGATTGATCGAATCGGCCAACTCCAGGGCCGCCGCCTTGACCGCAGGCGCCGCTTCGCGCAAGGCACGGACCATCTCCAGGCGCGCGGGCTCGCTGTTGAGCACCCGCATGAAAAGCGTCTGCGCCCACCTCGGGCTGTGTTCCTGCAAGCCGGGCAGCGCCGCCAGCAACGCCGGCACATACACAGCATCATCGAAATGCTCGGCGGCGTGAATCAGCGAAAACATCACCTCGTCATATTCGGCCTCATCGTCGAGCAACGACAACAGCGGGCCAATGCTGGCCGGGTCGGCCAACTGGGCCACCTCGGCGATGCAGGCGTCGATGCGCCGCACAAGGTTCTCGCCAGGGTCGTTGAAGGCGTTTTCGAGCTTTAGCAGGATGTCGGTCAACGCGTCGAATTTCATGGGTACTCGCCAGGGAGCTCGAAGGGAGGGAGGCGCAACGATACGCCATCGACACCATCCGCGAAATCGGCATGCCGCTGCGGGTGGTCCATGGCCTGAAGGACGACTACGTACCGCCGCGCCTGAGCCTGGCGGGCAAGGGCTCCGGTCAGGCCATCAACGCCCTGGTGCATTCCTTCGCCATGAACCGTGCCAACTGGCCGCTGTGCGGCTCGCCGGCAAGCCGGCTCCTACGGGTGCACACCCGCTCATCCGTAGGAGCTGGCTTGCCAGTGAAGAGGCCCGCAAGAGCGTCGCATTCCTTCGCCACGAACCGCGCCAACTGGCCGCTGCGCGGTTCGCCGGCAAGCCGGCTCCTACAGGGAGAGGCCGAGCTTTTCGTAGGTGGCGGCCGGTTGCGGGCGCAGGGCTTCGCCGATGGTGCGCAACTTCAGGCAGGTCTCCTGGTATTCACTCTCGGGGTCCGACTCGCCGACGATGCCGCAGCCGGCAAACAGGTGCGCCTGGTTGCCGCGAATCAAGGCCGAGCGCAGGGCCACGGCAAACTCGCCATCGCCCTCGGCGTTCAGCCAGCCCACCGGGGCGGCGTACCAGCCGCGGTCCAGTTGCTCATGCTCGCGGATATAGCCCAGGGCCTTGCCCCGAGGCAGGCCGCCCACCGCCGGGGTCGGGTGCAGGGCATCCACCACTTGCAGCAGATCGACCTGGGGCCGCAACCGCCCCAGCACCGGGGTCAGCAGGTGCTGGACGTGGGCCAGGCGGTGCAATTGCGGCTGCGGGGGAATCTCCAGCATCGCGCAGTAGGGCTGCAGGGCTTCGCGCAGGGTCTGCACCACCAGGGCGTGTTCATGGCGGTCCTTGGCGCTGTCCATCAGGGCCTGGCCCAGTTCCGCGTCCTGCTGCTCATG
>NZ_VYKE01000362.1:0-1556 GCF_032424515.1 Pseudomonas sp. JV245A | reverse complement strand
TGTTCGGTAATCAGTTGTTCTTCGTAGTCGTCCTTGTCCAGGTGCTGGGTCATGTCCAGGCTGTCCAGCAGGCTGAGCTGATCCACCGCCGGAGGCAGCGGCGCCGCGTTGACCTGGGTGGCTCGCAGGGGCTGGCGGTTCAGCGCGCTTTGCAGCCCTTCCAGGAGAATCCGCCCCACGGTAAGGCTGCGGTAATGCGGATCGACGCCCTCGATCACGTGCCAGGGCGCATAGTCGCGGCTGGTGCGGCGCAGCACGCGCTCGCCGTACTTGACGAACTTGTCGTAGGTTTCTGACTGCTGCCAGTCCAGCGGGCTGATGCGCCAGCTGTGCAGCGGGTCGTCCTGCAACGCCTTGAGGCGGGCCTTCATCTGTTTCTTGGACAGGTGGAACCAGAACTTGAAGATCAGTGCGCCTTCATCGCAGAGCATCTTCTCCAGGCGCTCGGCGCCGTTGATCGCCTGGTCCAGGCGCGGATCCTTGATCTCGCCATGGACCCGGCTCTGCAGCATCTGGCTGTACCAGTTGCCGAAGAACACCCCCATGCGCCCCTTGGCCGGAAGCATCCGCCAGTAGCGCCAGGCCGGTGGCCGCGACAGTTCCTCGTCGGTCTGCTGGTCGAAGGTGCGCACCTCGATCAGCCGCGGGTCCATCCATTCGTTGAGCAGCTTGACCGTCTCGCCCTTGCCCGCGCCCTCGATCCCGTTGATCAGCACGATCACCGGAAAGTTCGCCTTCTGGCGCAGTTCGAACTGGGCTTCGAGCAAGGCCTCGCGCAACGCCGGCACCTCGGCATCGTAGGTTTCTTTGTCGATGGCGTGACCGATTTCAGCGGATTCGAACATGGGTGGCTCCCTTCCAAGAATTTTCCAAGACTAGCGGATCGACCTCGGCCAGGGAAAACAAATCCCCGAACCTGCAGCGCCTTGCCATGGATCAAGCGCCGCCGGCGCGATCGGCTAGAATGGCCGCCTTGCGCAACATGAGCCGAACATGATCCCTGAACTGCCCCACGCCCAGCTCGACTGGGACGACCAAGGACGCCCGCGCTCGCGGGTCTTCGACGATGTGTACTTCTCCAGCGAATCGGGCCTGGATGAAACCCGCCACGTGTTCATCGAACAGAACCGCCTGGGCCAGCGCTTTGCCGCCCTGGCCGATGGCGAACGCTTCGTTATCGGTGAAACCGGCTTCGGCACCGGGCTGAACTTTCTCTGCGCCTGGCAGTTGTTCCAGCAACAGGCCCCGACCGGTGCCCGGCTGCATTTCGTCAGTGTGGAAAAGTACCCCTTGAGCCCTGCCGACCTGCAACGGGCCCTGGCCCTGTGGCCGGAACTGGCGAGCCTCTGTGCACCGCTGCTGCAGCAGTACGTGGCAGTGCATGGCGGCTTCCAGCGCATCGTGCTGGAGGGCGGGCGAGTGACCCTGACCCTGCTGATCGGCGATGCCCTGGAGCAACTGCCGCAACTGGACGCCCAGGTCGATGCCTGGTTTCTCGACGGTTTCGCACCGGCCAAGAACCCCGACATGTGGACCGCCGAGCTCTTCGCCGAACT
>NZ_VYKE01000361.1:0-1575 GCF_032424515.1 Pseudomonas sp. JV245A | reverse complement strand
GCCGCGCAACTGCAGGTTCCAGCCGACGGCGCCCATGCGGAACTCGCCCTGCTCGGTGAATTCGGCGGTCCAGCCGTTGGCAAGGCTAATGCGGTGTGTGGTCATTGTCGTCCTGGTGATGGCTGTCCCTGAAGGCTGGGGATTGTACGTCAGCCGCTGTGCGAAGCGGCAGGGCCCGTGGCGCCCGGTCAGTCATGCCAGCATGCGAGCTGTCCTGTGACTGTGGCCGTGCCCTGTGGCTAGTTCGCCAGTGCGTGGCGCAGATGCGCCAGGGCCCGGGTTTCGACCTGGCCCTGGTCGCTCCCCGGACTGAAGACCGCGCAGCAGGCGCTGGTGCCGGCGACGTTGGCGCGATAGACCGCCAGCGTGCTGCCGGGGCCGCTGCCGGTGTGGCCGTAGAGCGTCAGGCCAGACTCGACAGTGCCCACCATCAGGCCCATGGCATAGCCGGGAGCGACCCAGGGCCGGCCGGCCATCGGCCCGCCCAGAACCTGGGCCTGCTGCATGCCTGCCAGCAGTGCCGGGGGCAATAGCGCGCCGCTCAACAGCCGATCCAGCAGCAGCACCGCCTCCGCCAGGGGCCCCACCAGCAGGCCGTGGTAGACCCAGCCGGGGTGGTAGTCGCCCAACTGGCCCAGGTCCACATCCCGCAGGTCTTCGCGGGTCACAGCGAGGCGCGTGCGAGACAAGCCCAGGGGCGCCAGTACACGTTGTTGCAGGGCAAGGTGCAGGGGCAGGTCCGTCGCCTGCTGGATCAGCTGCGCCACGAACAGGTAGCCCACATTGGAGTAGCGCCACTGGCTGCCGGGGGCGTAGCGCAGGCGGCTGGCGTCCAGGCGCTGCAGCATCTGTGCACCGGGCCATGCATCCTCGTTGCGCAAAACCGCGTCGTGGTAGTCGCTCAGCTCGCTGTAGTCCGCCAGCCCGGCCTGATGCCGCAGCAACTGGCGCAGGGTGAAGGGGCCCTGGGGCAGCGGCTCATCCAGCCCCAGCAGGCCGTCGCGCACCAGGGTCAGGGCCGCTGCGCTAAGCACGGTCTTGGTGAAGCTCCACCAGGGCACCAGTGGCTGGGGTTGCTGGGGGGCCAGTGGTTGGCCGTTGTGGATCAGGGCATGAAGCACGGAGGGGATGTCCTTGATGGGCTGTGTTGCCGCGCGCTGTTGGGTCAATCAGGCCGTGAGCGGCCCTGCAGGGTACGGCATAATGCGCGGCCGTTTTGGCTAAACCTAGGAATTGATCAGGAGGATCAGGCTGGCTATGTACAGACTTGGGCACATGATAGACAACCAGTGGGTCGAGCACAGTTATCCGCCGGTATTCGTGGTGGCCCCCATTGGCGAGGGGCAGCGCGTGGTGGCGGGCGTTCCAGGCTCGGACCCGCAGGTCCTGCTCAGCCTGCTGGGCTGCCTGGCCGAACCGCTGGTGCTGCTGTTCGTGCTGCACACGCCCCGGGACGAATCGCAAGCCGGACGCTACTGGAGCCCGCAGCTGTCGCGTGAGGACGTTCAGGATTTCATCTACGACTTCAAGCCACTGCTCTGTGGCGACAGCCGTTTCGACCTGTGGGTCCACTCG
>NZ_VYKE01000360.1:0-1575 GCF_032424515.1 Pseudomonas sp. JV245A | reverse complement strand
TCTGCAGGCGATCGCCGATCACCGCGACCCAGGTGTCTTCCCGGGTTGCCAGTTGTCGCTGGAACTCATCGACCGCAGCCACGCCGCCCTGGCGCCAGGCGTGCTCGGCCTGCTGGGCGTAGCTGGCCAGGTACTGGCGGTCGGCGGGGTCGAGAAAATAGGTGCTGCGCTCGGCCGACAGGCCCCAGGTCCAGATGATCCAGGTCAGCAGCAGGCAGAAGCCGATCTGCAACAGCGCCAGTTTCCAAAGTAGGGGGTGACGGCGCATCAGTGGCGTTCCGCTTCCACCAGGATGTAGCCCGCGCCGCGCACCGCCTGGATCTGCAGGTGCTGCACCCCAAGGTCGGCGAGTTTGCGCCGCAGGTTGCATACGTGCACATCCAGGCCACGATCGAGCCTCGTGTAGATGCGGTGCAGTACGTGCTGATAGAGAAACGGCTTGCTCAGGGTTTCCCCGGGGTGCTCGCGCAGGGTCACCAGCAACCGGTATTCGGAACCGGTCAGGCCCGCTGCGCGGCCCTGGTGCAGTACGTCCTGGGCCTGTTCGTCGAAGCTGAGGATCGGGTCCTGGCGCGTGGCCTGCAGCTGTTGCACCCGGGCCATGCGCCGCAGCAGGGCGTCGGCGCGGGCGTCCAGTTCGGCCAGGCTGAAGGGCTTGGGCAGGTAGTCGTCGGCGCCTCGGGTAAAGCCGGTGATGCGGTCCTGCTCGGCGCCCAGGGCCGACATCAGCATCACTGGCGTGCCCTGTTCCTGGCGCAGGGTTTCCAGCAGGGCCAGGCCGTCCATGCCCGGCAGCATGATGTCCAGCAGCACCAGGTCGAAGTGACCGGCGCGCACCGCGGCCAGCCCCTGGCGGCCGTCGGTGCAGGTGGTGACGGTAAAGCCGCGCTGGCGGAAATGCAGGTCCAGGTCGTCGCGCAGTCGGGCGTCGTCTTCCACGAGAAGCAGGTTGGGGGTCATGGGGCAGAGCACTTGAATGGGGATATTTAATGAGAACGTTTTACATTTGCGAATATTGCAGCAATGCCCTTGGCTATGCAATTGCCATGATGGGCGGGCATGACCGGGATCAACTGAACAAGAAGTTGAATATTCAACAAAGTGTTGATATTTTTCCTGGCCGTTCACCTTGGTAGTCACCCATGAACCGATCTTGCGCTTCCCTGCTTGCCGAACGTCAGCTGGTGCTGCAGGTGCTGCACAGCACTTTGCAGATGCTGGGCAGTGTAGTCGGCCGGCACGTGGAGATTGTCCTGCATGACCTTGACCGTCCCGAGTGCTCGATCGTCGCCATCGCCAATGGTCATGTCACCGGGCGCCGGGTAGGCGACCCGGTGCTGGTCGGGCCGCGCCAGGACCTGGGTTTTGCCGCGGTGCGACGTGCCCTGCAAGACCGCTCCGCGGCGACCCCGCTGGTGCTGGAGAACTACCCGACCCTGGCCCCCGACGGCCGCGAGCTGCGCAGTTCCACGGTGATCTTTCGCGACAGCAGTGGGCAGCCCTTCGCCAGCCTGTGCAGCAACAGCGACCTGAGCGGTATCGCCGCCGCTCATGCCTGCCTCGGGCAATTGCTGG
>NZ_VYKE01000359.1:0-1588 GCF_032424515.1 Pseudomonas sp. JV245A | reverse complement strand
CGACCATGAACATCACCACCGGATCGACCCAGCCGGCAATCATCACCAGCATCACCAGCACCGTGAGCAGCAGGTTGATCCAGAAGCGCCCGGGACGGCGTAGCGCCTCTTCGGCGGGGCTCAATACCCGGGTCGGGATGCCTGCACCGGCCGTGGCATCGGCACCGAGCCCCAGGCGGCGCTCCTCCCGGCGGCCGAGCCACCAGGCGCTGGCGAAGACGAACAGCAGGCCGACGATCTGCACCGGGATCAGCGGCTGGAACAGATCCGCCACCGGCACATGCAGGGCCGCTGATGAGCGCAGTACCGGGCCGGTCCAGGGCAGGAAATTGACCCCCGCGGCCATCGCCGCGACACAGGCCAGAATCCGTCGATCGATGCCCAGCCGGGTATACAGCGGCAGCATTGCCGGCACCGTCACCAGGAAGGTCACCGCGCCGGAACCGTCCAGGTGCACCAGCAGCGCCAGAAGCGCCGTGCCGACCACGATCCGCGTCGGCCGGGTGCCGACGGTGCGCAGGATGCGGTCGATGATCGGGTCGAGCATGCCGGCGTCGGTCATGATGCCGAAGAACAGGATAGCGAACACGAACATGCCTACCACGGGGGCGACGTTCTTGATGCCGGTGACGATGAAGGCGCTGGTCTGCAGACCGAAGCCGCCGATCAGCGCGGCGATGATCGGCAGCGCAATCAGCGCGACCAGAGGCGACAGGCGCTTGCTCATGACGGCCGCGAGCAGGCAGAGAATGGTGATGACACCCAGGGTGGCGAGCATGGAGCAACTCCAGTGTGCCGCCTCTTCAAGCCGGGGCCGGAAGGCGGACGGTTATTGTTTTTCTGGAGTATTGAAATCGCGCTAGTCTTTGTAAATTGGAATATTCGGCGCCTTGCATTCGGAAAAACAAAATGAAGAACTCGATCCAGCATATCCAGGCCTTCCTCGCCGTGGCCCGCAGCGGCAACTTCAGCAAAGCCGCCGCCGAGCTGCACCTGTCGCCATCAGCTCTTACCGTGCAGGTCCAGCAACTGGAGGAATGGCTGGGGGTCGCCCTGCTCGATCGCAGCCCGCGCCATGTCAGCCTGACCGCTGCTGGGCTGCAGGCCCGGGGACCGATGGAGAAACTGCTGCTGGACCTGGATAACATCGTCAGTGGCTCCCGGGACCTGGCCGCCCTGCGTCGGGGCGTGGTCACCCTCGCCGCGCTGCCGTCGGTCTGCGCCGGGGTGCTGCCGCCGGCCTTGCGCCAGTTTCGCGAGCAATTTGCCGGAATCGAGGTACGCCTGCAGGACCTGGTGGCTCACCGCATTCATGCCCAGGTCCGTGCCGGCGAGGTGGATTTCGGTATCGGCGGGCGCGCCCGGCTCAGCCACGGGCTGGATTTCCAACCTCTGCTGGAGGATCGCCTGTGCCTGTTCGTGGCCACCGATCATCCCCTGGCCCAGCGCCAGTCAGTGACGCTGAAGGACCTGGCCTGCCAGCCGATCATTCTCACCGGCCGCGACAGCAGCGTGCGCGAGCAGGTCGAAGCGCTGTTCGACGACAGCCGACTGTCCCTGCTTCCAGCCATGGAAGCCAACTACATGA
>NZ_VYKE01000036.1:0-46372 GCF_032424515.1 Pseudomonas sp. JV245A | reverse complement strand
CGGTGCCGAGCATCAGCGCTGCGGTCAGGGGCATGCCGAACAGGGCCAGGAGGACCCCGAGGATCAAGCCGGTGCACAGCACTTGCAGGCTGCCCAGGCCAAACACCACGTGGCGCAGGGCAAGCATCTTCGACAAGGAGAACTCCAGGCCCAGGGAGAACAGCAGGAATACCACCCCCAGTTCCGCCAGGTCGGGCAGGTCCTCACTGTCGTTGACCCAGTCCAGCGCAGTGGGGCCGACCATCAGGCCCACCGACAGATAGCCCAGCACCGGGGGCAGGCTCAGGCGCCGGAACAACGCAATCACCACCAGCGAGGAGGCAAGAATGATCAGCAGATTGGCAAACAACGGGCATCTCCGGACAGGGGGCGGGCAAGGCAAGCCTAGAGGCAAAAAAGGCGCGAGGATTACCCGGGCCGCAGAGAGTGACGCTGATTCAGGTCATTGTTTGTCGAGAATGTCTCATATTCATGAGCCTTCGCTATGCTCAGAAACTGTCGATAAAGGCGGTGCCCGGGTGACGGGGTTATCCACAGGACCCTGCCAGTGAGGTGTCGGAGAGGTGTATGGAGCGTCTGTATTCACTGCAAGGGTTGCGGGGCGCCGCGGTGTTGGGCGTGGTGCTGTTCCACATGATGTCGGTGGAAATCAAGTATTCGGGCGGTGACATCCTGCTGCCGGTCATGCTGAATTTCTTCCAGCTCGGGGTCGACCTGTTCTTTGTCATCAGCGGCTTCGTGATGGTCATCGTCAGTCGTGGGCGCTTTCAGAAAACCGTCGAGACCCAGCGCTTCCTGTTCAACCGCCTGTCCCGGATTTACCCCACCTACTGGCTGTATTTCTTCATCACCCTGGGGGTGTATCTGTGGCAGCCGGCGCTGGTGAACAGCTCCCACGGCGGCTCCAACCTGTGGATGTCCTTCCTGCTGCTGCCCAATGACCGGGTGCTGCTGGTGATGGTGGCCTGGTCGCTGCTGTTCGAGCTGTGGTTCTACCTGATGTTCACCCTGTTCCTGTTCTTCAAGGAAAAGCGCCTGCCGCTGATCCTGCTGCTGTGGGCGGTGGCGCTGGTGCTGTTCAACCTGCTGCAGAACTGGCAGGACTATTCCCCGGCGCTGAAGATCATCCTCCATCCCTACGCCCTGGAGTTCATTGCCGGCAGTGCCCTGGCGCTGTTCTTCTACGGACCCCATAGCGCCAGGGTGCCGACGGCGCTGGTCTGGGTCGCGCTGGCGGCGGCTCTGCTGGTGGGGTTTCCGCTGATCTACGCCTACCAGCTGTTCTTCACCGAGGGCTTGCCGAGGATGCTCGCGGTGGGCCTGACCTTCGGTACCCTGACCCTGTCCCTGGCCTTGCTGGAGCGGCGGCAACTGATCCGTATGCCAGGGTTTCTTACAGCCACCGGTGATATGTCCTACACCATCTATCTATCCCACTTACTGGTGCTGGGGGTCGTCGGCCGGGCCTGGCAGGTGATCGGCGCCTGGCCCGAGAGCTATGTGGATAACCTGGCCTTCATCGTGCTGATGATGACGGCGGTGGTCTGCTATGGCTGGGTTGGCTATCACTTTTATGAAAAGCCGATCCTCGATCGTGCCACGGCCTACTGCAAGCGCCGGTTCAGTACCGCCCCCCGTCGCAAACACTACGATCCGGTGTAGTCGTCCGGTCCTTCCTGCTTACTCGGGTAGCCATCGATGCCGAAAGTGCTCAACGCAAACCTCGACGCGCTGAAAGTCCTGCTGGCGGTGATGGTGGTGGCGCTGCACTGCAAGCTGCTGGGGGGCAATTACACCTGGGTCGGCTACTTGCTGTGCAACGGCCTGTTCCGGGTGGCGGTGCCGACGTTCTTCATCATCAACGGCTACTACCTCTTCCAGACCCTGGAGAGCGGCCACTCCTTCGCCCAGTGGTTCAAGCGCGGCCTTCTGCTCTACCTGTTCTGGATGCTGGTCTACAGCCCGCAGTACATCGACCCGAGCACGATCGCCAGCCTGGGCGGGGTGCTGGGGGTCGTGAAGAAGCTGCTGATCGGCTATTTCCACCTCTGGTACCTGGTGGGCATGCTCGGCGGCGCAGCGATGCTGCTGGTGCTGCGTCGCTGGCGTTCAAGTGCGCTGATCGGCCTGGCCCTGACGGCGTTCCTCATCGGTCTGGGCCTGCAGTACGCGCGGGTCTACTACGAACTGCCCAACGGCTTTCTCCAGCACTTCAATCAGAACGACTACACCGCGCGCAATTTCCTGTTCATGGGCTTCCCGTTCATGGCCATCGGCTTTCTTTGTGCCCGGCATCGCTTGGCAGAGCGGCTCAGCCGGCGCGGGGTGTGCTGCTGGCTAGTGCTGGGGTTGGGGCTGATCCTGGCCGAGGCGGCGCTGAACTTCGCCCTGCGCGCCGATGTAGAGCAGAATTTCGACTTCCTCGCCTCGTTGCTGGTTATTGCCCCGGCCCTGTTCCTGTTGCCCCAGGTGTACTTCCGGGCCTCCCGGAGCAACTTCGCGGCCAAGCTGTCTTCGGCGGTGTATTACGTGCATCCCTGGTTCATCTTCGGCGCCTTGTCCCTGGGCATGGCCTATGGCAACGGCATGGCCGGGCTGGTCCTGCTGCTGGCCTTTGGCGTTGCGCCGCTGTTGATCATGGCCAGTCGCCGGGTCCGTTTCATTCTCTGAGGGCGCTTGGTCGACGGCTTTTTCTCTCGGGCCTAGAATAGGCACCTGTTCTTTTTTGGTTGCCCAGTCATGCCCCCTGAATGCCAATTGTTCGGCACCCTTGGATGCCACCTGTGCGAACTGGCCGAGGCCGAGCTGATGCCCCTGGTGGAGCACGGCCTGATGGTCGAACTGGTGGATATCGCCGACAGCCAGCAACTGTTCGACAGCTACGGCCTGCGCATCCCGGTACTGCGCCGGGTGGATACCGGCGCCGAGCTGGGCTGGCCCTTCGACGCCGAGCAAGTGGTGGCCTTCCTGCGCTGATGCACCAGGGGGGGGGCGGGCAGGGTTTCCGCCCGTCGCTCATCGTGCGAATTCATTGGCGAGAGCTCTCGATTGGTTTACTGTATGCATATACAGCTATCGAGGAGTCTCGCCATGTCTCTCACTTTCCTGACCGGTACCGAACGCTCGCAACCGATGCCAGCCCGCTTTGCGCCGCTGGGTGACAGCGAGCCTGCCGCGTTGGCCGATGGTCCCAGCGGCAGCGGTTTTTCCCTCGACCGGACCCTGGGCCTGGGCGCGCCGCAGATCCATGGCCTGCTGGTGGACGATGACAACCTGCTGGGGTTCGGCATCTACCCCGGTGACCGGTTGATCGTCGACCGCTCGGCCACTCCGGCGGTCGACCAGTACCTGGTGGTTCGGGCCCAGGGCGCCAGCGAATACTCGCTGCGCCTGCTGGCGCCCGATCCTCGTGGCGGCTTGCTGCTCAAGGCGGCGCGCCCTTCAATCCCCTCCATCGTTCTGGATGACCTGGGCTCGATCGAGATCTGGGGCGTGGTGTTGTGGGTGGTCAGTTATGTGGGGCGCAAGCAGCCCTGATGAGTGTGGTGGACGCTTCAAACCGTTAAAGGAATAGATGATGGTCAATGTCGAACAACTGAAAAACAGCGTGAACAGCATGCCCACCGATGTGGTGCGTGAAGCGGTGCTTGAGCTGCGCCTGGACGGGTTGGTCACCGAAGGCAAGACGCCTTTCAACAAGCTGCACTTCAACACCTGCTTTGCCGAGATCGAAGCCTTGTTCCAGCGTGCGGGCTACCACCGGCAACTGGACGTGGTGGGTTATCAGGGGCTGTTGTACGCCCTCTACGATCCGGGCCGCTGGGAGGCGGTGGATGTATTGCGCTGGCTCAAGGAGTTCACCGAGGCCGCGGCCCAGGCCAAGCAGTCCTGCGCCTGAAACCTCGCAAACTGTTCCTAGGTTCCTTGTGGCGGCTGTTGGATAATGCCGCCCTGCATTGATCCTTCGAGCTTTTTGTATGTCATCCGCACCTTTTTCCGCTGCACAGCATCAGGCCAGTACCCTGTACCTGCCCCCGGGCTCCTGGGCGACGGTGCTGGATTGTCTGTGTGATCACTTCAAGGCCATCAGCCGCGAGCAGTGGCTGGACCGTATCGCCCGTGGCCGGGTGCTGGACGGGCAGGGCCAGCCCATCAGTCTGGAGCTGGCCTATCGCGAAGGCTTGAGGATTCACTACTTTCGCGAGGTGCCGGATGAAAAGGTGATTCCGGTCGAGGAAACCATCCTCTACGCCGATGAGCATCTGGTGGTGGCGGACAAGCCGCACTTTTTGCCGGTGACCCCGGCAGGAGAGTACGTCGAGCAGACGTTGCTGCGGCGCTTGATCCGGCGCCTGGGCAACCCGCACCTAGTGCCCCTGCATCGTATCGACCGGCATACGGCTGGGCTGGTGCTGTTCTCCGCGAACCCAGACAGTCGCTCGGCCTATCAGGCGCTGTTTCCCACCCGCAAGATAGAAAAACGCTACGAGGCGATTGCCGCTGCCTTGCCGCAGTTGAACTTTCCGCTGCTGCACAAGAGCCGGCTGGTGGACGGTGAGCCCTTCTTCCGCATGCAGGAAGCGCAGGGGCCAAGCAATACCGAAACAGCCATCGAGGTCAGGGAGAAACACGGCGAGCTGTGGCGTTACGCCCTGTACCCGGTCACGGGCAAGAAGCACCAACTGCGGGTGCATATGAATGCCCTGGGAGCGGCGATCTGCAACGATCCCTTTTATCCCGAGGTGCTCAAGGACATCGAGGACGACTATGCCCGGCCGCTGAAGCTGCTGGCCCAGGGGCTGCGTTTCATCGACCCGTTGAGCGGGCAGGAACGCGAGTTCGCGAGCCGCATCAGCCTGCAGTGGTGAATACCCCAGGCGCAGAAACAATAAAACCCGCACCAGGCGGGTTTTATTGTTTTCAGGTCGACAACCGTCAGGCTTACAGCTCTTTGACGGTACGGACCTGATCCTTGTTGATGCGAGTCTGCTTGCCGTCCAGCTGTTCAAACTCGTAGAAACCGGAATCCTTGTCGTATTTAGGGGTATCGACGGCCTGGATTTCGCGACCGTCATTCAAGGTGATCACTGTCGGCGAGGCGCAACCGGCGAGAGTGGCCAGGCCCAGTGCGAGCATGAGAGTGGCGAGGGTCCGTTGAGTCATTGTGTGTCTCCGAAATGAGTACTTTTGAGTGCTGGTCTTCAGACGTATACAACGTCTGCAAGTTCCTTGGCCAGGGACATTCTGCCACGTTGCCGGGCAGATCGCAGGCGTTCGCCGCGGCAGATTAGCCGAGTTCGCAACAGCGTCTACCCACTGGGGGCTATTGCCGAGGCCACAGCGGCGGCAGGCCGGAGCGCTGTGATATAACAACGGGCTGTTTCTCCTACCTTTGGATCGAGCCTATGAAAGCCAAGGCTGATGTACCTTTTGCGCCGCTGAACATTGCGGTACTGACTGTCAGTGATACCCGCACCCTGGAAACCGACACCTCCGGGCAGGTCTTTGTCGAGCGCCTGGGCGCCGCCGGCCATCGTCTGGCGGCACGGGTGCTGCTCAAGGACGATCTGTACAAGATCCGCGCCCAGGTCGCGACCTGGATTGCCGACGACGTGGTGCAGGTGGTGCTGATCACCGGCGGTACCGGCTTCACTGGCCGTGACAGCACCCCGGAAGCCGTGGCCTGCCTGCTTGACAAGCAGGTCGACGGCTTTGGCGAACTGTTCCGGCAGATATCGGTCGCCGATATCGGCACCTCCACTGTGCAATCCCGGGCACTGGCAGGGCTGGCCAATGGCACCCTGGTGTGCTGCCTGCCGGGTTCCACCAATGCGGTGCGCACCGGCTGGGACGGCATCCTCGCCGAACAGCTGGATTCGCGGCACCGGCCGTGCAATTTCGTTCCTCACCTGAAACAGGCGGCACCCTGTGAATCCCGCGGGTAAGCCGGGCAAGCAGGGCGCCCTGATGCCGGTGGAAGAGGCATTGGAGCGCCTGTTGGCGATGGCCGGTTCGGCCCCCATCCTCGAGCGTGAGCGCTTGCCGTTGGCGGCGGCTCAGGGCCGGGTGCTGGCCGAGGCGCTGATCTCCAGCCTGGACCTGCCGCCCTGGCCCAACAGCGCCATGGACGGTTACGCCCTGCGCCTGGAGGACTGGCGGGGGGAACCCCTGCCGGTCAGTCAGCGGATCTTTGCCGGTCAGGCGCCTGAGCCACTGCAGCCCGGGACCTGCGCGCGGATTTTCACCGGTGCGCCGGTGCCGGCCGGGGCGGACTGCGTCGAGATGCAGGAAAACGCCCAGGTCCAGGACGATCAGCGCGTGCTGTTTAGCGAACCTCTGCAACTGGGTCAGAACATTCGCCCTCAGGGCCAGGAAACTACGGTGGGCGAGCAGGTGCTCGCGGCTGGCACTCGCCTGGGACCGATCGAGCAAGGCTTGGCTGCCTCCCTGGGCTGCGCCGAGCTTGAAGTGGTGCGCCGGGTCCGGGTGGCGGTGCTGTCCACCGGTGACGAACTGGTGGAACCTGGCCAGCCCCTGGGGCCGGGCCAGATCTACAACAGTAACCGGGTGGTGCTGTGCAGTTGGTTGCAGCGCCTGGGCTGTGAGGTGCTGGATGCGGGAATCCTCCCTGACGATCTGGCCGCGACCCGCCAGCGCCTGGCGGAACTGGGGGAGGTCGACCTGATCCTGTCCACCGGTGGTGTCTCGGTGGGAGAGGCGGACTTCCTGGGCATCGCCCTGCGCGAAGAGGGCGAGTTGGCCCTGTGGAAGCTGGCGATCAAGCCCGGCAAGCCGTTGACCTTCGGCCATTTTCGCGGTGTGCCGGTGATCGGCCTGCCCGGCAATCCGGCATCGACCCTGGTGACCTTCGCCCTGCTGGCGCGCCCCTACCTGTTGCGTCGCCAGGGCGTACAGCAGGTGCAGCCCCTGAGCTTCCAGGTGCCGGCGGGTTTTGTCTGGCCCCAGCCCGGCAATCGCCGCGAATACCTGCGGGGGCGCCTGGAGAACGGGCAGGCGATTATCTACCGCAACCAGAGCTCGGGCGTGTTGCGCAGTGCGGCCTGGGCCGAAGGGCTGGTGGAGGTGCTTGAAGGGCGGACCCTGGTGCAGGGCGATCGGGTCAACTTCATTCCCCTGAGTGAAGTGCTGGATTGACCCCGGCAGCGTGGGCCCGGCTGCCACCGGCCCGCGCCGAGCGGTTTAGCGCAGCAGCAACAGCAGCAACAGGCCGAAGCGGCTGTGCAAACCCCAGGTCACCAGGCCCGCCAGCAGTGCAGCGGCCAGTACCGCCCTGGCCAGGCGCTTGAGCCACGACAGGTGCCGACAATGACGCGGCAGCGGCTGCGAGGAAAGAGGCAGGTCGAGCTCCCGGGGGGAGCGGGTGGCCCCCCAGGGCTGGCCCTGCAGATGCTTGAGCGGTGATCGCGCTTGCGGATAAAACTCCTTGTCTTTCATGACGGTGCACTTCCTTGTATGAGGCGTCAGTGCCTGACATGCACAGTCACTGATTGGCCCCGCAGGGTCAATTCAGGTGATTCTCTTTCTTCGGTCAGAAAATTCACTTTAGGCCTGGGGGCTCGGTTCAGGCATAGGGGCTGTCCCAATAGCGCTTGTACATGCCGAGCTTTCTTTTCAGGCCCAGGGGCAGGTAGCGCTCCTGCTGGCTGAGTTTGTAGGCGAAGAGCTTCACCGCGTTGCGCAGCAGCGACCCGGGCCACTGCCCCAGGCGTCCGGGGCCGAGGAAGCGCAGTTCGGACTGGACGTAGCGCAGGCCTTCGCCACCGGCGCCACCGAAGGCTTGGCGGATCCAGGGTTCCCGGGCATGGAATACGCCAATGTCGAAGTAGCGGCGGAACTCCTCCTTGAGGCTGTAGTTATGGGAGTGGCGGCAGCAGGCGCTGCCTTCATAGGCAACCTTCCAGCCGGCCAGCAGCATCTTCGCGCCCACATACATGTCCTCGGACAGGATCACGTGGTTGGGAAAGCCGCCGACCTGCATCAGCGCCTCGCGCCGGTAGGCGGAAAACGAGTTGGACATGAAGGCGGTCTTTATCCCCAGTGCCGGCACATCGGCCAGGCTTTTCACCTGGGAAGTCGGCGGGTAGTTGAACAACCGCGCATGGCTGGCCAGGGGGCTGGCATCGAGGTGCGGCAACTGGCGACCGCATACTGCTCCCACTTGCGGGTCGGCGAAGGGCGCGACGATGCGGGCGAGACCTTCGGCATCCTCCAGGTAGGCATCCTGGGTCATGAACACATAGAGGTCGTAATCGGCGTTGCGCTCCACCATCAGTTGCCGGGTGCCGCCGTGGTTGAAGTCGCGGCTGTCGATGCGCAGCACATTGGCGCAGCGTGCCAGCGCCAGCTCGTAGGTACCGTCGCTGGAGCTGGAGTCGACGATCAGGGTATCGAAGGGCGCGCTCTGGATTTCCAGAGAATCCAGCAGCCGCGCCAGGTCCTGGCAACCGTTGTAGGTGGGAATCACACAGGCCACGCGTAGTGTCGACATTGTCCAAGCCTCCGGTTCAGGTCAGGTTCTGGCGCCAGGGCCGCAGCCAGGCCGCGAGGATCAGCAACAGCAGCAGGCCGCAGGCGCTGCTCAGGCCCAGTTGCCACCAGATCGAGGTCAGCGGATGCAGGAACAGCGCCGCCAGGGCCATGCCACCCAGGCCGATCAGCCAATGACTGCGCCAAGGCACCAGCCCCAGCAACTGCTGGCGGCGCATCAGCAGCAGGCCGGTGAGGATCACCCCGCAGATCGCCGCCAGGGCGATGCCGATCAAACCGAGGAGATACGGCAGCGCCGCCAGCAGCAGGGCATTGAGCAGGCTGCCGGCCAGTTCGCAATTGAGCGGCATGCGGGTGTCGCCGGCGGCATAGGCGTAGCGCGCCAGCAGGGCGTTCCAGGCGCCGAACATCAGCGGTACCGAGAACCAGGCCAAGAGCTCCGGCAAGGGGCTGTCCGCCGCTTGATTGGGCAGCAGCAGGTGCACCAGCGCGGCGGCGGCGCCAATCAGCCCGACCACCGCAGGAATGGTCAGTAGGGTGGCGCTGCTCAGGCCTTTGCGCAGCAGGTCCAGGCGCTGTTCGCCGGAGCTGCCGCTCATCAGCCCGAGCAGCACCTGGTTGAGGCTCATCAGGGCGATCAGCGGCAGGTTGATCAGCTTGCGTGCCAGGTTGATCCAGGTAACCGCCCCTTCACCCAGCAATGAGGCCGCCATGCGCTCCAGCAGGGCCAGGCCCTGGCTGGCGAGGTTGCTGCTCAGCAGCGGGCCGATGCGTTGCAGCAACTCGCGCCCGGCCCCGGGCGCGGCCTGCATGCGCCAGGGCCGCCAGCCATCGCGCAGCAGGCTCGGCAACAGCACCGTTGGCATCAGCAGGCTGCCGAGCACACAGGCCGCGGCCAGCCCGGTGGGGGTGGCGGCATGGTGCAGGCTCGCCAGGTAGATCACTGGCGGCAGGTTGAACAGCAGCGAGCCCAGGCCCGCCAGGACAAAGCGGGCGCGAGCCTGCAGAGGGACGCAGAACAGGCCGTGGAGAATGAACCCCGGCGCGCACCAGGCCAGCCAGTGCAGGCCGCCGCTGGCCAGGGCATAACCGTCGCTGCCCAGGCCGGGGCCGATCAGGCGTACCCATAGCGGCGCGCCGAGGCTCAGCAGCAGCGCCAGCAGCAGCCCACACAGCAATAGGCGGGGGGCCAGGGCACTGAGCCAGGCCTGTTGCTCCCCGGCCGAGCGCTGCTGGTACAGCGGCAGCGCGGCGGCGCTCAGCAGGCCCGCAGCCAGGGCCATGCGCAGGGCCTCGGGCAGGAACATCGCCACCAGGAAACCATCGCTCTGGCCACCGGCGCCCCAGGCCGCCACCAGCAGCCATTCCCGGGCAAAGCCGGCGGCCAGCCCGGTCAGGGTGGCCAGGGTCAACCACAGCGTCGCGCCGAACATGGGCCGGGCTTAGTGGAACAAAGTGAACAGGCCTTTGCCGCCCACTTTGTAGTTGAGGTTGCGGCAGCGCTCGCCCTTGATCGCCGCGTCCGGCCCGCTGACGATGGCGTAGGGCGGTACCGGCTTGGACACCACGGTCTGCCCGCCGACCACCGCGCCTTCGCCGATCTCGGCGCCAAACGACAGCAGGGCGCGGCTGGCGATCCAGGCGTAGTCATGGATGTAGATCGGCCCGCCTACCGCCCAGAATTCCGGCTCCTTGAGGTCGTGGCCACCGGCGATGATCAGCACATGGGAGGCGATGGTCACATGGTCGCCAATGATCAGCCCGCCCCGGGCGTCCAACTGGCAGTGCCAGGCCACGGTACTGTCCTGGCCGATGCGCAGGCTGTCGACACCCAGCACCTCGGTATTGCGCCACACCGTGGAGCCCTTGCCGATCTTCGCGCCGCCAAGGCGCAGCCAGAACAGGCGCAGGGTGTGGCTGGGGATCTTGCAGATGAGGATGTTGTAGATCTGCTCCCAGACCCGCAGCATGCGGTCGCGCAGGGTCGGCCAGTTGATTCCGTACATGGGAATCAGCGCCCCCTTGAGTTCGCGGCCCAGCAGTTTGTAGAAGCGCCGGGGCAGGGGCGGCTCGATCTTCGATTCGATGTTCAGGTAGCTGATGTAGGTCAGCACGTTGCCCTTGAGCGGTTGCTCGAACACGACATCGTTCTCCAGCATCCACTGATAGGCCGCCTCCAGTTCTGCAAGGCTCACCCCCATTTTCTGCGCATAGTCAGGCAAGGCCTGTTTCAGGTTCTGCGAGTGGAAGAGGCGATGTTTCATGGCTGGATTCCTGAGGGTGGGGAGTCTGGAGTAACCCTGGGCGCCGCAGCGCCGGCCTTGAGTCGCAGGCGTCTGGCTTCATGCAGGTTCAGGCCCAGCAGCAGCCAGAACAGGGCGATCAACACCTGGGTGAAGCTGAAGTAATGGTCGAACAGGCCGCTGATCAGTGCGGCGCTGAGGCCGGCGCCGCTGCCCAGCCAGAGGGCGTTGTCCCGATTCAACTGGATGGCCACCCCGGGAACCCGGGTTTCCCGCCACCAGCTCCAGATCACCGCGACGAACAGCAGCATGCCGGGCACGCCGATCTTGTAGATGTAGTTCAGCCACAGGTTGGAAATCCCCCACAGGCCGGTGCCGGGCACGGGTGGGTCGACCTTGAAGCCGATGCCGAAGGGGAACATCGCCATGGCGGCGGGGAAATGCGAGTACTCGTCGACCCGCACGCTGGTGCTGGCATCGTTGGAGGTGAACAGGGTCAGCAGGCGGTCCTGCAAGGGCGGATAGGACATCAGCAGCAAGGCCCCGAGAACGAAGCCACCCATCAGCATGCGCCCGGTGTAGGGCACCCGCTGGCGGGCCATCCAGATCAGCACGATCAGCAGGCTGAGCAGGGCTCCGCGAGAACCGGAGAGCAGCAGCCCGGCGGCCCCCAGCAAGGCCACCGCCAGGCCGAGGTTACGCTGCCAGCCGCTGCGGGTCAGGCCGAAACAGAAGGCCAGGGGCAGCAGCAGGGCCATGGCGCCGCCGGTGACGTTGGGGTGCATCCACGGCGAGCCCATGCGATTGGCCAGGGCGCTGAGGCTGTCGCCCAGTACCGCGATGCCGCCGTAGCCGAGCTTTTCGAGGATCGGGGTCATGGCCGTGGCGCTGCCGTTCTTCAGAAACACCGGGATCGACAGCAGCAGGAGCAGCAGGGTCCCCAGCAACAGGCCACAGACCAGTTGCTCCCGGGCCTTGGCTTGCTGCAACAGGCGCCGCACCAGAAACAGCGCCGAGAGGTTGAGCAACCAGCGGACCCAGTTCACCGGGCCATTGCCATCGGCGTTCACCGTCACCTGGCCGATGATGAAGGGCAGGGCACTGAAGGCCATCAGGGCCAGCAGCAGCTTCTCGGTACGCAGCAGCCTGGGCGGCCGGGGCAGGTTGGAGAACAGCCCCTGGGCCAGGATGCTGGCCCAGACCAACAGCAGCAGGGCTTCGGAGACGGTGGTGCGCAGGCCGATCTGCACCGTCGAATAGGGCAGGAAGGTCGCCAGTACCGCGAACAGCAGCAGCCCGCGCATGGGCTGGCGGACCACGGTCACCGCCGCTGCGATGCCGACCATCAGCACCAGCACCTTGAGCGCTGGCAGCAACCAGATCAGCACGCCGAAAACCAGGCCGAAGATCAGCGCCAGCGGCAGGGCGATGGGCATTACTTGAGCTCCTCGAGCAATTCATTGAAGCGCTGGCGATAGGCATCCTCGGCGTAGCCGGCCGCCCAGGCCTTGAGGGGGGCGGGGTCTTCCGGCGGGGCGCTGGCCAGTTGCACCATCAACTGGCTCAGCGCGGCGCTGTCGGTGGGCGAGAAGCGTGGGCTGCCCGCCGGGGTGATCTCGTCCAGGGCCGAGCCGCTGGCCACCGCCACCGGAGTGCCGACACTCAGGGCCTCGATCACCGGCAGGCCGAAGCCCTCGGCGTAGGAGGGCTGCCACAGGCGCTGGGCCTGGCGGTACACCCCATGCAACTGGCTGTCGCTGAGGTCGCTGAGAAAGTGCAGGCCATGCACGGCGCGCAGCTCGCTGGGCAGGTGTTCCGGTGCGCCGATCAGCACCAGTTCCGGTACATCCGGGGATTGCTGGCGTGCGGCCTGCCAGGCAGCGACGAACCAGGGGATGTTCTTGCGCGGCTCGCGGGTGCCCACCGCCAGCCAGTAGCGCTCGGGCAGTTGCAGGTCGCGGATGTCGGCGGGTTCGCCCTGGAAACCGGTAACCAGGTTGGGCAGCACCCGGACCTTGTCCCGGGCCTGGGGAAAGAGCTTCACCAGTTCGTCGGCGGTGTACTGCGAAGGTGTCCAGATGCGGTCCGCCTGCTTCACCGAGTGGCCGATGGAGAGCTTGTCGGTGAGGCCATAGACCCGCTCCTTGAGCCGCGAGCCATGGCTGTTGGTCAGGGTCAGTTGGAACAGGTCATGCAGTTGCAATACATAGCGCAGGTTCTTAGGTTTCCTGCCCAGGGGCAGGCCCATGTTGAAGTTGCAGATGTACAGCTCCACCTCGGCCTCACGCAGGGCCTCGGGCAGAAAACCGCCCTCGAAGCGCAGCCGGTTCGGCAGGCGATGCACCCCCTGCAGTGGTGCGCCCCACCTGGGGCAATGCACCCGGCGGCGCAGCGGATGGTCTTCCGGGGCGACGCCGAACAATTGCAGGCTGACCTGCGGATTGGCGCGCAGGGCGTCTTCCAGTGCCAGGTTCTGCCGGCCGATACCACTGTTGCTGTAGCCCGCGGCGGGGCGGTAATCCAGACCTATGCGCATACGGACACTTCTTCTTTGTCAGAGGGGAGTTGGTGATAGACCGCTTCCAGCTGGGCCGCGGCGGCGCTCCAGTCATGGTGGGCCAGCACGTAGTCGCGCCCGGCGGCGCCGATGCGTTGCAGGCGCTCGGGGTCGGCCAGGGCCTGGGCGAGAATCTGCGCCAGGGCCCCGGGGTCTTCGCTGCCCAGGTAATGCTGGCCGTTCTCTACCTGCAGCCCGGAGCTGCCCTGGGCCGTGGTAACTACCGGCAGGCCGGCGGCCATGGCCTCCAGGACCTTGAGCTTGGAGCCGCCGCCCTGGCGCAGCGGGGCGAAGAACAGCGCGGAGCGCCGTTGCAGGTCCCGCAGGTCGGGGACAAAACCCTGCCACTCGATGCGCGGGTCGGTCCAGCGCTGGCGGAAACTGTCCGGCAGGGCGTAGCCGCAGATGGCGAAGTGCACCTCGGGGTTGATGGCCCACAGGCGCGGCAGTATCTCTTCCAGGGCCCATTGCACCGCATCCAGGTTGGGGCTGTATTCGTAGTTGCCGATAAACAGCAGGCGCTGGCTGCCAAGGTCCGGTTGCACCGCGGCGTAGTGCCCGCAGTCCACGCCGTTGACCACCACCGCGGCCGGTTTGCCACTCAGCCGGGCCAGGGTCAGGGCGTCCTGTTCGGTCACCGCGATGACCCGGGCCGCCTGCTGGAACACCCGGCGTTCCCAGCGCCGGTAGCGCCATTGGTCGTAACGGGTAAAGGGTTTCGACCAGGCCGGCAGGCGGTCGTAGCTGGCGGCACCGAGGGCCGACTCGACGTTGTGTTCGGTGAGGATGAACGGGCGCTGCAATTGCTTGAGCGGCTGTTCGAAGGGCTGGAAGCTGTAGCTGTGCTCGATCTGGATCACGTCCCAGGGTTCCTCCAACAGCTCGCGAAAACGCTGTTGCAGCGGCGCGGCCAAACCGTTGACGTCGGCCAGCATGGGGTAGGGCGCGAACAGCACCGAGAACAGGGTCTTGAGGCTGCGCAACGGCCGCCGCGGCAGCACGATCAGGCGTTCCAGCCAGGGCTCCAGGGCCGCGCGGGTGGCGTCGTCCAACGGGGTTTTCGATTGCACCAGCAAGGTGATGCGGTGCCCGCGGGCGGCCAGGGCCCGCAGCAGGTGGTATTGCCGGGTCTTGCCGCCGCTGGTGGCGGGCCAGGGCAGGTAGGGCAGGGTCCAGAGGATTTTCATGCTCACCACACCAACAGTTGCAGGCTGGTTTTCAACGGCACGCTCAGGCCCGCTTGCCCGCTCAGCTCGGTGCGGGTGCCGGTCAGCGGATCATGCAGCGTGGCCGCGTTGAGCCCGGGAACCTGCAGGCTGGCGCCGCTGGCGCTCCAGAACATCCAGACGTGGGAGCCGTCGGGCCGGGTCCAGGCGATGCTGTACAAGTCGCCCGGGGCGTTGCTCAGGCCGGGGGGATCAGCCGGGGCCAGGCTCGGCCCGGTGGTGTCGAGAAAATACTTGAGGGCGTTGTAGACCGGCTTGGGTTCGCCGGCCAGGTCCACCAGCCCGTAGGACTGGTCGCGGTTGCTGGCGCGGGCATCCAGGTCGCTGAGGTTGAACAGGAAGATCCGCTGGTAGTCCATGGCCGCCATCAGGGCCAGGCGGCGCAGGGTGTAGTCGGCCTGGCCGTTGACGCCGATCATCGCCTGCATTTCCCGGGCTCCGCTGGTGTAGCTCGACCAGCCCCACTCGGTGGCCCAGACCTGTTGCACGCCCTGGCTGTGCAGCGCGTTGTTGAGGAAGTTGCCGCGTACGAGGAAATCCTGGGCCGCGGCATCGTCGCCTTCCGGGAGCTCGGAATAGGGGTGGTAGGCGGCAATCAGGTTTTCCGTGCCCAGGCCCTGTTGCAGCAGGTCTTCGAGCATCAGCCCCGGGGTGCTGCGCATCTGGCTGTAGTAGGCCATGCCCGCGGTCGCTACAGGCTTGTCGGGAATCGCCGCGCGAATGGCGCTGGTGGTGGTCGTGAGCAACTGGTCGTAGGCGTCGGGGTCTTCCTTGGGCAGCCAGACGATGTTGGGTTCGTTCCACACCTGCCAGGTGTTCACCTGGGGATAACGCTGGGCGAGCATTTTCATGCGCTGGGCGAAGACGTTGAAGTCCTTGGGCGGGTACTGGTCGGAAGGGGGCGAGCCGCTGGGCACGTTGGCGGCGAAGGGCGCCGAACCCACCATGTAGGCCAGGACCCGGTACTGGCGACCCTGCATGGCGTTCATTGCGGCGTCCAGGGTGTCCAGCTGCAGGTCATTCTCGCTGGGTTCGATCATGGCCCAGTGAATGGCCAGGCGGACCCAGCTCAGGCCCAGGGCATCGAGCCGGTCCATTTGCTTCTGGTAGACGCCGGGGGTGAAGTACTGGAACTGCGCGTTGACCCCGAGAAAATCCTTCCACACCACCGCTCGCGGCGCGCGCAGGGTGGTATCCGCCAGGGCGTTCCAGGACAGGCAGGCGAGCACCAGCAGGGCAATCGCCGAGCTACGTCGCATAGGCATGGGCCGGGCCTCCACAGGCATCGCTGAACACCCGGGCAAAGCGCTCGGCGGTATGGCTCCAGACCCGCCGGGAGCCGATCACCGCGGCGTGCTCGGCCCAGCGCTCCACCCGTTCCGGGCTGGCGCACAAGTGGCTGAGTTCGGCGGCCAGGGCGGCGACGTTGCCCTGGGGAAAGATCACGCCGTTGTCCTGGGCCACCTCTTCGGCGAAGGAGCGGGCGTCGGAGGTGATGGCGCCGCGACCGCAGGCCACCGCCCAGGACAGGGCGCCGCTGGTCCCCCGCAGCGTGCCCAGGAGCTTGAGCTTGCTCGACTCGCGGTAGGGCAGGACCATCACGTGGTGGGCCTGGATCACCTTGGGAATGTCCGTGGCCGGCAGGTCCAGTTGCCAGTCGATGCTGTCCTGCAGGTTCAGGCGCTGGATGTGCTGGCGCAACTGGTCGAGGTAGCTGCCGGCGCTACCGAAGGCCATTTCCGGTTCACTGCCCCCGGCCAGGGTCAGGCGCATGCGCTCGCGCATTGCCGGTTGCTGGGCGAAGGCCATGGCCAGTGCATCCAGCAGATCCTCGATGCCCTTGCCGCGGTAGATGAAGCCGAAATACAGCAGCCTCAACGGGCTCAGCGGCGGCAGCGGCCGGGCGGGGATGGCCAGGTTGCCGTGGGGGATCACCACCATCTGCTCCGCACGCAACCCCATGCGCTGGCGCAGGCAGGCGCCGCCGGCGTGGGTCAGGGTGATCAGCCGGGTGAGGCTGCGGGCCAGCTGCTTTTCTTCGTGCAGGCACAAGGGGTCGGTCAGTACCGTGGCGATCTGTGGCAGCGGTGAGGGCAGCCGCGTGGCCAGGGACAGCGGCCAGGGCAGGCTGGCCCGGCGCCAGACCAGGCGTTCGGGGTCGTGCACCGTGGCGCTCAGCGGCAGGCTGGGGAAACGCTCGCGCAACGCCTTGAGGGCATGAAACTCCGCCAGCCGGCCACCGCCCAGCTCGGCGTGCACCAGGTCGATCCCCTTCCAGTCACTGTGCGCCACCCGCTCAATGGCGCGTTGCGGGTCGTTGCCCAGCCCGGCCAGGGGCGTGCTGACTTTCAGCCCCAGGCCTTCCAGGGCGGCGCGCAGGTGCGCGGCGTAGTCGGCAATGCCGTTCTGCTCGGGAGGCATGGGTGCCAGCAGGGCAATGTGCATCAGTGGGGGCTCCTGATCCGCGCCAGGAAGTTCAGCACGTTCTCCGGGATGCCGAAGCGCCGGCGGTTGATGATGATGCCGTCGACCCGCTTGAAGGCGGTGGTGAGAATCGACAGGGCGTTTTGCAGCACGGGCACCGTGGTGGTTTCGGCTTCGACGATCAGGGCGATCAGGTCGGCCTCGCGCAGGCTGACGAAGGCTTCCTGGTTGGAGAAGAAGCCCGAGGCTTCCAGCAGGACGATTTCGCCGGGCACCGCGTTGGGTGCGCCATTGACCCGCACCACGTGCCCGCGCTCCTGGAGCAGGTCGCGCAGGTGCGCGGTGACGAAGCTCACGCCTTCGCCTCGGCGTGCCGAGGTCAGGCCGATCACCAGCCCCTGCAGTGCCACCTGCTTGAGGGGCAGGATGCCGTACAGGCGGTAGAGGCTGGCGGTGAAGGCGCTGTTGCGTTGCGGCAGGTGGCTGTCGAGGTCCTGCAGGCTGGTCCAGACCTTGACCCCGAAGCGCTCCTCGATCTGGTCGCCGTCATGGATGCGCTGGTCCAGCAGATAGAAGAAGTACAGCGCCAGCAGGCCCACCGCCAGGCTCAGGGGGATGGCGGCGAGCAGCATGCTCAGGCTTTTGGGAAAGACCCGGCTGGGTTTGAAGGTGGCTTCTTCGATCACCGCGATGTTGCTGATCTGGCTCTGGTCCAGCTCGCGGTCGATGCGGGCTTTCTCGGTGCTGTCGCTGTACAGCGCGAAGCTTTTCTCCGCCGCGCTCAGTTCCCGTTGCAGGCGTGCCAGTTCAGGTTCCACGGCCAGCGCCTGGCGCCGTTCCTGTTCGAGCTTGAGCAACTGGGTTTCCTGCTGGGCGGCCTGGGTCTGCAGGCGGCTGAGGCTGGCCTGCTGGTCGGCGAAGCTGTTCTGCAGGCGGGTATAGACCGGGTTCGGGGCCAGGTTTTCGCTGCGTTGCACAGTGCCGCTTTCCGATTTCAGCAAGGCTTGCAGGTTGGCGATTGCCGCATCCATGGCGCGGACCGGAGGGGCGCCTTCCTTGAAGGTGCGGAGCATTTCCTGACGCTCGATCTGCTTAGCGTTGATCCGCTGCTGCAGGTCCTGGCGGTCCGGGTTGAGGCTCATCTGGCGGCCGATGCTGATTTCTTTCTTCATGCTGTTGAGCTGCTTCTGGATGGTCTCCAGGCCGCTGCGAGTGGACGCCACTGCTCGGGTGGTATTGAGGTGTTCGCCCTTGAGGTTGTTGAGGTTGCGCGAGATATCGTTCAGGCGCTCCTCGATGCTCACCGCCCCCAGTTGGTTCAGGTAGTCGGCGATCTGCTTCTTGTAGCCGAGGATGCGCTGGTTGGTGGCGCCACTTTCGGTTTCATAGAAGGCGTACAGGCTTTTGCGCCCGAGGGTTTGCGCGCGTTCCTGCTGGTACTGCTCGATCCAGCTCTTGACCACTGTCTGGGCCACTTTGGGGTCGTTCCAGGTAAAGCTCACTTCCATCACCGAGGAGCCTGCGGCGTGGGTCACGCTGAAGCTTTTCAACATGCGTTCGGTCAGGCGTTCCACCGGGGTCTGCTTCTCCACCAGGCCCACCAGTTGCAGGGCCCCGCGCAGCAGGTCGACGATGCCTTCCACCGCGCCTTTCACTGCGTTCTTGAGGGTGGCCAGGGCACCACTTGGTTGGGGCTGGCGGGACAGGTCGTCGAGGTACTTTTCCGCCACTTTGCGGGCGATGGGCTCGCCGCCGAGGATGCGCTCCTCATCGATGATCGGATCACGCTGGGCGCTGGGAATCACCACAGCCTGGCGATCGGCGATCTCGATCGGCAGGGTGCTGGTGTCGCGTCCGGGCTTGACCAGCAGCAGGGCGGTGGATTCGAAGCGGTTGGGCAGCAAGAAAGCCCCCAGCACGATGATGATGAAGGTCACCAGGACGGTGATCTTGACCTCGCGCTTGAAGATGAAGAACAACCGCAGCAGATCGCGAAAGGAACGGATATTGATCATAAGTGCTGTCCTTGGCGATCAGTTGGCCGACTGGCGATTGATTTCGTAACTCGCCCCGATGCCGATCGACTTGGTGAACGGAATCAACTGGTTGAGGTACACATCCACCCATTCAATGCCGTTGCCGACGCTGGACTTGGGCACGAACACCACGTCGCCGCGTTGCAGCAGCACCGGCGCGGCTCCGGCGTTGCCGGCGATCATGAATTTTCGGTAGTCGAAAAAGTAGGTCTTGTAGCGACCGTCCTCGCCCTCGCGCAGCAGGGCGATATTGCGGCTGTCGCCCACCGACAGCAGGCCGCCAGCGCCGACGATCGCCTGCTCCAGGGTGGTGGTCACGGTCACCGGCAGGGACGCCGGGTTGCGTACCGAGCCGCCGACGAACACGGTGTTGCCCGGTGCCTGGTTGATGTTCACGGTCAGTGCCGAGTCCTGGTAGATGTTCTTCAGCTTGTTTTCCAGGACCTGGGTCAGTTGCTGCGGAGTCAGCCCCGCGGCCTTGACCTGCCCGGCATAGGGATAGGCGAAGGTGCCATCGTTGAGCACGGTGAACAGCGTGAGTTCGTAGATCGAGTTGGCGGTGAAGGCCGAGATCGATGGCGCCTCACCCGTGTTGCGGACGATGCGCAGGGTGTCCCCCGGGCGAATCCGCTGGGGCGGCAACGGCTGGCCGGCCAGGGCATCACCGGCCCGATGGGCGGCCTCCAGGTCCTGGCTGGGCGGCAGTTCCACCTTTGCCGGAATGGAGCAGGCGCAGAGCATGAGAACACTGGAAATCAGCAGGAGTCTTTTCATCGAGCGGTCTTCCTGGCGTGCATAGTCACAACTCCCTGTCGGGCCAGATTGCTGCTTGGAGCGTCAGTTCAGGTCTTGGCGGCTTCGGCGGGAGCCCGCCCGTAAATGTCGTTGAAGCGCACAATGTCGTCTTCGCCGAGGTACTCCCCGCTCTGTACTTCGATCATCACCAGGTCGATCACCCCGGGATTGACCAGGCGGTGAGTGCGGCCGGGCTTGATGAAGGTCGACTCGTTGGTATTGAGCAGGAATTCGTCCTCGCCATTGGTGACCAGGGCCATGCCGCTGACCACGATCCAGTGTTCGCTGCGGTGGTGGTGCATCTGCAGCGACAGCGAGGCATTGGGCTTGACCATGATGCGTTTGATCTTGAAGCGCGGCCCTTCCTCGAGCACGGTGTAGGTGCCCCAGGGACGGGTCACGGTGCGGTGCAGCTTGTAGGCGTCGTGGCCCAGGCGCTTGAGTTCCTGGGCGATCAGCCTGACGTCCTGGCTGCGGTTGCCGTCGGCCACCAGCAGGGCGTCCGGAGTGTCGATGATGATCAGGTTGTTCAGCCCGACCCCGCCCACCAGGCGCTTGCGCGAGTCGATATAGCAGTTGCTGACATCGTGCAGCACGGTCTCGCCGTTGCACTGGTTGCCATGTTCGTCCGCCGGGGTCAGCTCGCGCACTGCCTGCCAGGAGCCGATGTCGCTCCAGCCCAGCTGGCAGGGCACCACGGCGACTTTCTTCGAGCGCTCCATCACCGCGTAGTCGATGGAGATGTCCGGGGCCTGGGCAAAGCTGTCGCCATCCAGCTCCACTTGCAGTTCGTGCTTGCCCTCCTTGCGGTGGCTCTGCTCCAGGCAGTGTTCGACGGCGCTGACCACCTCGGGCACGAACTCGCGCAGTTCCTGCAGGATCACGTCGGCACGCATGCAGAACATCCCGCCGTTCCACAGGTGCAGGCCGCCATCGACATAACGCTGGGCGGTGGCGGCGTCGGGTTTTTCGACGAAGCGGCTGACCTGGAAGCTGTCCTTGTTCAGGCCCTGGCCTTTCTCGATATAGCCAAAGCCGGTCTCGGCGTGGGTGGGCACCAGGCCGAAGGTCACCAGCCAGCCTTGCTCGGCCAATTGCCGGGCGCTGTCCACGGCGTTGGCGAAAGCCTGCACATCCTTGATCAGGTGGTCGGCGGGCAGCACCAGCAGCTGTGCATCATCGCCATACAGGCGGCTCACGTGCAGGGCGGCGGCAGCGATGGCCGGTGCGGTGTTGCGCCCGAACGGCTCAAGGATGAAGTCCAGCTCCACCCTGGCCTTGTTCAGCAGGCGATAGTCGTCGAGGGTGCGAAAGAACACCTCGCGGTTGGTCACCGTCAACAGGCGGCCGACGTCCTTGAGCGCGGTGGCGCGCACGAAGGTTTTCTGCAGCAGGCTTTCGCCGTCTGGCAGGCGCATGAAGGGCTTGGGCATCGCCTCGCGGGATACCGGCCACAGGCGGGTGCCGGCGCCGCCAGCAATGATGCAGGGAATGAGTGTGCTCATTCAGAAGGCCTCGCGGGTCATGATCACGGACGGAACAGTGCGGAAGAGGATGTACAGGTCGAACCAGACCGACCAGTTTTCAATGTATTCCAGGTCGAACTCGACACGTTTCTCGATTTTTTCCAGGGTATCGGTTTCGCCCCGATAGCCGTTGATCTGCGCCAGGCCGGTGATCCCCGGCTTGACCCGGTGGCGCGAGGTGTACTCCTTGACCGCCTCTTCGAAGAGAATGCCGGCGGCCTTGGTCGCGGTGGCATGGGGGCGCGGCCCGACCATGGACATGCTGCCGCCGAACACATTGAACAGCTGGGGTAGTTCATCGAGGCTGGTCTTGCGAATGAAGCGCCCGACCCGGGTGATGCGCGGGTCGCCCCGGGTGGTCTGCTTTTCGGCATGGGCGTCGGCCATGTGCTGGTGCATCGAGCGGAACTTGTAGACCTCGATCAGCCGGTTGTTGTAGCCGTAGCGCTTCTGCTTGAACAGCACCGGGCCGCTGGAGTCCAGCTTGATCGCCAGTGCCACCAGCAGCATCACCGGCGACAGCAGCACCAGGGCGATGCTCGACAGCACCATGTCTTCCAGGCGCTTGAAGAACGGCGACCAGCCCCGCAACGGCACTTCGGAGGCGTTGAACATCGGCAGGTTGGCGACTTCGGTGATGCGGTTGTGGGCGTGCCGGAAGGCCACCATGTCGGGCACCAGCAGCACGTTCACCGGCAGCCTTCGCAGCTCGCGGATGACATAGGCCATGCGGTTTTCCGCCGACCAGGGCAGCGCCACCAGGACCTGGGTAACCTTTTCCTCGCGGATCAGCCGTTCCAGGTCGCTGGAGTTGCCCAGCAGCGGCAGGTTGCACAGGGTCTTGGGCAGGCGGCCGATGCGGTCGTCGATGAAACCGGTCACTCCGGAGCGGATGTCCTGATGCTGGGCCAGGTATTCGGCCAGGCGCTGGCCGTTTTCCGTGGCGCCGAGAATCACCGCGTTCTGCAGGAACACGCCGCGCTGCATCAACTGCTGGAACAGGGTCAGCAGCACCAGGCGCTCGATGCCGAACAGCACGAAGCTGCCGGCAAACCAGCCGAACAGCTCGGGGTTGCCGATGGTGTTGAACATCTGCATCGAGTGATGCATGAACAGCAGCACGCAAAAGGACGAGGCCCAGGCGAAGAGGGTCAGCTGGAAGCGCAGCTGGTTGCTGAAGATGGATTCGGCGTACACCCCCAGGGCCTGGAAGATCAGCACGCTGATGAGGGCGAAGAACACCAGCAGGGTCAGGTCGCTTTTCAAGGCTTCCTGGCTGTTGTTGGACAGCAGGATCAGCAACAGCCCGGGAAGGATTGCAGTCAGCCCATGAACCACACGGATGCCGAACAGGAAGTACTCGACCATGCTGGGGCGAGTCAGTAACAGGCTGTCTACAGGTTGCAACCGCATAAGATCAATTCCCTCGACCTAAGGCACACCGGTTGACTGGAGAGATCGCGAGGAAGTTCGCAATGTTTGCGACTTCCCATCGTCTGGTCCCGGCACCGAAAAAAGCCACGTCCCTTCATCCCCAGGCGTGGTCGGCATTCAAGTGGGAAAACCGTGCCCTCTGCGTATTCAGGTGGGGCCCCCGGCGCCGGTCAAGGTGATGACCTGCACTTCCTCATCTAAACGACAGGGGTCAGTAAAGCTCATGAAACAACGACCCGCTAATTGAAAGCCGGACCGTGCCGGACGAATCCCTGCCTCCCTGCGGCTAAGCTGCCGGATTGCCGGGGGGCCATGGCCAGACTGCTTCCGGCAAAAAAAAATAAATTCCGACGACAGACTTTTTCTGCGGGCGGCAGGGTCAACATCCTTCATGGAATCCATAACCGGAGTCAGGGCTGATGAGTGAGCGCAAGGCATTGTTGATACTGCACGGCAAACAGGCCCTCAACGAGGAGGTGCGCGCGGCCGTCGAGGCCCGGCGCGCCGCCGGCTGGGACTTGCAGGTGCGCCTGACCTGGGAGGCGGGGGATGCCCAGCGCCTGGTGCAGGAGGCATTGGCTGCCGGCCATACCCGGCTGATTGCCGGCGGCGGCGACGGCACCCTGCGGGACATCGCCGAAGCCCTGGCCAATGCCGACGCCCCGGCCAGCCTGGTGCTGTTGCCGCTGGGCACGGCCAACGACTTTGCCCGGGCTGCCGGCGTGCCGCTGACCCCGGCGGCGGCCCTGGACCTGCTGGATGTGCCGGCGCGGGCGATCGACCTGGGGGAGGTCGGCGGGCAGATGTTCCTCAACATGGCCACGGGCGGCTTTGGCAGCCAGGTCACCGCCAACACCTCGGAGGATTTGAAGAAGGTCCTGGGGGGCGCGGCCTACCTGTTCACCGGTCTGTCACGTTTTGCCGAGCTGAGCGCGGCCTATGGCGAGTTGCAGGGGCCGGGTTTCCACTGGCATGGCGAACTTCTGGCCCTGGGCATCGGCAACGGCCGTCAAGCGGGCGGCGGGCACGAGTTGTGCCCGGGGGCCCTGGCCGATGACGGCTTGCTGGATATCAGCATCCTGCCGGCGCCCCAGGAACTGGTCGGCACGCTGAAGAACCTGCTGGCGGGCGGGTTGGGGATCGACAATCTGTTTGTCCGGGCACGCCTGCCCTGGGTCGAGATCAAGGCGTCCCGAGGCCTGGACATCAACCTCGACGGCGAGCCGCTGCAGGGCGATACCTTGCGTTTCACCGCCCGTCCTGGCGCGTTGCGGGTGCATCTGCCCGAGGATTCGCCGCTGCTGGGAGGCGCCCGCTGAGTCAGTCGTCGAGGCTGATGATGCGTTCGCGCACGGCGAACAGCACCAGCCCGGCAACGTCGAAGATCTGCAGGCGCTTCATGATCTGCGAGCGGTGGGTTTCCACGGTCTTGATGCTCAGGCCCAGGCCCAGGGCGATCTCCCGGGTGGATTTGCCGCGCACGATCAGCCGCAGGATTTCCAGCTGGCGGGCCGTCAGGTTGTGGTTCTGCTCCGGTGGCGGAGGTTGCTTCTGAGCCCGGGTCAGGGCCTGGTTGATCACCGTGTGGGCGATGGCCGGGCTCAGGTAGCGTTCATTGTTGCGCAGGGCCTGGAGGGCATGCTCGAGTTCTGTGGCGGTGGTGTCCTTGAGCAGGTAGCCGTGGGCGCCGCATTCCAGGGCCTGCATGATCAGGGCCGGGTCGGTGTGCATCGACAGGATCAGCACCTTGCTCTGCGGGTGGAGCGCCTTGAGCCGGCGCAGGGCGTCGAGGCCGCCGGTGTGTTTCATCGACAGGTCCAGCAGGATGATGTCCGGATGCAGCCTTTCGACCATTTCCAGCAGGAACGAGCCGTCATCCGCTTCACCGATCACCGCGTATCCGGGAATGTCCATGACCAGGGCACGCACGCCAGCCCTGATGAGCGAGTGGTCATCCACCAAGAGTAAATTACAGGTCAATGTAAAACCTTATTCGTGCTGGCCCGCTCCAGAGTGCGAGGGGCCCAGGGAAAGAGTGCTTCGATCTGTGTGCCTTGGTCGGCCTCGCTGGTGACCTTCAACAGGCCGCCCAACTGACTGATTCGTTCCTGCATTCCGGCCATGCCGCGCTGGCCCTGGGCGCCCGGGTCGCTGGCCGGGGCGAAACCCTGGCCATCATCGCTGATGAACAGCGACAGGCCTTCGGGCAGTCGTTGCAGGCGTACCAGCAGGTTTTTCGCCTGGGCGTGGCGCAGGATGTTGGTCACTGCTTCCTGGGTGATGCGAAACGCTGCGACGGCCATTTCCTCGGGAATGCCCGCCAGGCGCTGGTGGCACTCCAGGCTCCAGTGCACCGAGGTGTTTTCCAGGGTCTTGAGCAGGTGGGCGCGCAGGCTGGCTTCCAGCCCGAGGCTGGCCAGTTGCCGCGGGTTGAGGATGGCGGAGACGTCCCGCACCTTGGCCAGGGTCTCTTCCAGGGTGGTGCCCAGCACCGCGCAATGTTCTTGCAGCTCGTCCGGCAGGCGGCGCTTGAGCCAGTCGGTCTGCAGCTTGGCGGCGGTCAGCAGTTGGCCGATGTCGTCATGCAGTTCACGGCTCAAACGGTGCCGTTCGTTTTCCTTGACCTCCAGCAGGCGTTCGGCGAGTTCCTGGGGCTGGAAGCGGATGGATTTGCGCGAATAACCGTATTGCATCCAGATGCAGGCCAGCGCCGCCACGTTGATGACCAGCAACCCCAGAGGCAGAGGCCGGCCCAGCCAGTAGACCAGCACACTGGCCAGGGTCGAGCAGGAGCACAGCAACAGGCTGAGCCAGCGCAGGTGATCACGGGAGGGGGGCCAAGAGAAGAATGACTTGAGGCTGGCGTACATAGCGGATGGAGCCAATGGATGTTCGCTGCGAAGAGCCCGGTCAAGTATGGATGACGAGGCTTGTTTGGGAAACGGTGCTCTTTGAATACCCGGTTTCAATCAACGCTGTCTGTTCGTGTTGTACAGGCTGAGTAGTAACTGCCGCCATTGGAATCAATGTGCCATTAACTGTGTCCGTTTATGCGCCGCATAATACCACCGAAGATACCGTCGGTCGCGTTTATACGCTCAGTCATATAGGACTTCAGAGTCAGGAACTGGAGGGTATCGGTACGTCGGTACCATTGGCGCCACGTGCGCCCGAACATCGCGCAAAGTGTGCTGGGGAGCGGGTTTGCCCGCATGCACAGCGCGTTGAACAGCAAGTCCTGGTGACCTTGCTAGTTGGCTTTATGGAGTGATTGATGTCGCTCTTGGGTATGAATTAATCAATAACGACGGGGTGCTTGGCAGTTGGCCCGATATTTTGTCGATGTTGTGCAGTAGGGCGGTGATCGGCGAGAGTTTTATCCGCTGCCCCGCCGGATAAATACAACTTCAGTGGCTGCAAGATGGATATGTGCAGTTACAGTTTTGTCCCACTTGCTCTGTCAGTTCTTCGATCAGCATGACTTGTTCGCTGTCGTCCAGATTGAGCTGGCCGTTGCGCGGGTCGATCAGTTCCAGTTGCCAGGCCATCAGCGTCAGGCAGCTCTTCAAGGCATCGAGGATCGGATCGTTGAGGTCCAGGGGATGGGGGGGGCGCTTGAGCACGCCATGAATATGCAGGGAGAATTCGGCCAGCGGGCTGACTGCGTGGCGGGCCGCGGCCTGGGCCAGGCTCAGCAGGCTGGCGAGCAGGCAGTTGATGGCTTCTTCATCGTTTCTGATCAGGTGCAGGTGGCTCAGGCAGTCTTCCGATCTGGCCAGCAGGGCCTGGGCTTCAAGCAGGAACTCGGGCAGCGGTGTGGCGCACTCGTGGCCGTCCTTTAGCATGCTTATCTCCATGACTGCGTGTCCGATGGCTTGATAGGGCGTTGGCTGAACGGTTTGCAAGTTGGACGCGATAGGTGCAGCTGGATTGACGTTATAGCTGAATGCTTGCCTGCGGTCGCAGCCTGCCGAGCGAGTCGAGTGGCCTCGAACCCGGTCCGTGCGCGCATGCCGGCCACAGCAAGGCGGCGCAAGCGCGCTGGGGCAGGATGAGCGAGGGTAGTGGGGCTTGAAAGGGGGCCAAGCCACCTTTCTGCGATCAAAAACAAAAGCCTGACTCCGTTCATGCAATGAGAATGGCGTCACATTAATGGCTATTGGATATCGCGAATATCAGGCTGGTCCTGATTGTTGATAGGGGATTCCCCTAGGCACGGGAACCTTGCACCGAAATAGAGGTCTGGCCGGCGCAGAGGGTGGTGCTGAATTGACCGCGCCAGTAAAGCATGATGTTAATGTGACATCAACGGCTTTGTGTGGCAATTTGCATGCGGGTCAAGATACGGCAGACCCGGCCGATATCTGTCTTTAGTGAATTCATCAGAACAAGCCCAGGAGTCATTAATGGCCGGCATTCTCGACACGGTAGATCAACGCACGCAACTGGTGGGTGAGAATCGCCTGGAAATCCTCATGTTCCGCCTGGCCGGCCGGCAACTGTTCGCGATCAACGTGTTCAAGGTCCAGGAAGTGCTGCAACTGCCGAAGCTGACGCTGATGCCTCAGCGCCATCCCTTTGTCTGTGGGGTGGTCAATCTGCGCGGGCAGACCCTGCCGGTCATCGATCTGTCCCAGGCCATTGGCATGCGCCCGCTGGTCCCGGGCCCCAACAGCACCATCATCGTTACCGAGTACAACCGCTCGGTGCAGGCGTTCCTGGTCGGTGGCGTGGACCGCATCGTCAACATGAACTGGGAAGCCATCATGCCCCCGCCCACCAGCGCCGGGCGCCAGCATTACCTGACCGCCATCAGCAAGGTCGATGACCAGTTGGTGGAAATCATCGACGTGGAAAAGGTCCTGGCGGAAATCGTGCCCTACAACGCCAAGGTTTCCCGGGACAAGCTGGAAGATCCGGTGCTGGAGCGTGCCCGTGGCCGCGAAGTGCTGCTGGTGGACGACTCCAACGTGGCCCTCTCGCAATTGCGCGACACCCTCGGCCAGCTCGGGGTCAAGATGCACATCGCCAGTGATGGCCTCAAGGCCCTGAACATGCTCAAGGCCTGGGCCGACACCGACGTGGTGATGACCGACAAGCTGCTGATGGTGTTCACCGATGCGGAAATGCCGGAAATGGACGGCTACCGCCTGACCACCGAGATCCGCAACGATCCGCGTTTGCGCGGGCTTTATGTGGTGCTGCACACGTCCTTGTCCGGCAGCTTCAACGAATCGATGGTGAAGAAGGTCGGTTGCGACAACTTCCTGTCCAAGTTCCAGCCGGACAAGCTGGTGGACGTGGTCCGCCAACGGCTGATGCTGGACGAAGCCGACGCCTGACACGGGCCTTGCGCCGGCGCTCCTTTGTTTCGGCTAAATGCTGGTATAGGGTGAGCGCTTTTGCCCATACAGGGAGCTGGACATGCGTCTTAGCGCGCTTTACCGATACCCGTTGAAATCCGCCAGGGGCGAGACCCTGCAACAGATCGGCCTGGACAAGCTCGGGCTGCAAGGGGATCGCCGCTGGATGCTGGTGGATGAGGCCAGCGGGCGTTTCCTGACCCAGCGCGCCGTAGCGCGGATGAGTCAGCTGTCGGCCTTGTGGAATGACCAGGGTGGCCTGACCCTGAGCGCCCCAGGCCACTCCACCCTTGAAGTAGCGCTGCCGGGTGCGGATGCACCGTTGCGCGGCGTGACCATCTGGCAGGACACCTTGCGGGTTCCCGATGCGGGGGACGAAGCCGCGGCCTGGGTCAGCGAATTCATCGGCAAGCCCAGCCGCCTGGTGCAGGTTCCTGCGCAGCGGGCACGGAGCACCGCCGCCGGTTATGGGAGGGACGATGATCAGGTGGCCTTCGCCGATGGTTTTCCCCTGCTGCTGATTGGCCAGGCCTCCCTGGATGATCTGGTCGCTCGCGTGGGCCGGCCCCTGGAGATGCTGCGGTTCCGACCGAACCTGGTGGTCGAGGGCAGTGCGGCCTTTGCCGAGGACGACTGGAAACGCGTGCGTATCGGCGATGTCGAGTTCCGTGTGGTCAAGCCATGCTCGCGCTGCATTCTCACCACCATCGATCCGCAGACCGGCGAGCGCAGTGCCGACCGCGAACCTCTGGCCACCTTGCAGAAGTACCGGGCCCAGGCCGATGGGGCGATGTTCGGCCAGAACCTGGTCAATGATGGCAACGGTCGCTTGCAGGTAGGGATGGCGGTGACGGTCATCGAATAACCGGTGCCACCTCGAAAAATGCCCGTCTCCTGGGAGACGGGCATTTTTTATTCCGGGGTAACGCCGCGATGCTCGATCAGCCGCGGTATTCGCACAGGTAGGCGGTGTCCACTGCGACTTTGAGCTGGAACTTGCTGTTGGCCGGAACGTTGAACTGGCTACCGGCCGGGAAGGTTTCCCAGTCTGCGCTGTCTGGCAGGCGCACGGTCAGGGCGCCGGAGACCACGTGCATGATTTCCCGTTGTGCGGTGCCGAACTCGTATTCGCCCGGGGCCATGACGCCAATGGTGGCTGGGCCTTCGGCCGTGCCGAAGGCAATCGACTTGACGGTGCCGTCGAAGTACTCGTTGACTTTAAACATGGGCGATTCCTCAAGAAAGGGTCAAAAAGGGCGGCCAGTATGCACAAGGCCTTCAGGGCCGTCACCTGCCGCCGTCAAGGAAGAATCAGCGGTAATAAGCGTGCTGTATTGCGCGCATCTTCCAGGGCCCGATGCTGCTGGCCGGTAAACTGCATGCCGGCCAGTTGCAGGGCTGCATTGAGCCCCAGGGGCCGCTCCAGGCGCCGGGCCTTGGCGAAGCGCTGCTTGAGGTTCATGTGCGGCACCTCATTGAGCAGGCTGTGCAGCTGTTGGTTGTGCCATTCCAGCTGCAACTGCTTGCGGTCGTAGTCGCCCCAGCTGGCCCAGCCTTCCAGGCGCGGCTGATGCTGGCCGAGCCAGCGCTCGAACAGGCCCCAGACCTCGCTCAGGGGCGCGGCGCTGTCGATATTGGCCTGGGTGATGTGGGTCAGTTCGCGGCAGAACGGCGTCAGCATGGGGCGCCGCAAGGGGCGGACGAAACGCTGGAAGTGGTCCTGTTCCCGGCCCTGACGGTTGACCAGGGTGGCGCCGATCTCAATGATTTCCATCTCGCTCACCGGCCAGCCCCCTTCATCCGTCGTGGCTTCCAGATCTATTACCAGCCAGTGGGGCATCACGAATTCCAGCCTTGAAACATCCTGAAGAGGCTTGAGCGTAGCCAAAGCCGAGGCATCCGCCTAGGGGGACGGCTGCTTGAGCGCATCGAGGGGGCATCGTCCCGACCGATGCCCCGTCTGCCTGGATCTGCTGGAAGGTGCCCGGGCTACTCCACCTCCACCAGTACCTGGCGGTTTTTCACCTGGTCCCCGAGGTTGACCTGGACCCGGGTGATCACTCCGTCGATCCCGGCCTTGAGCGGGTGCTCCATCTTCATCGCCTCCAGCACCAGCAGCAATTGGCCCTTGCTTACGTGCATGCCCTCACTGACCAGTACATCGACGATCGCCCCGTCCATGGGCGCCTTGAGCGTACCGCTGGAGGCGGTGTTCTGGCCCTGGGCCGGGGCATGGGTACGATCCACCAGGTGCAGGCTGCCCTTGGCGTTGCTCAGCCACAGCTCCCCGCCCTCCAGCCGATAGGCGCACGGGCGGCGAATGCCGTTGATCTCCAGGCTGGCCCGCCGGCCATCGGCGCTGCGCACCTTGAGCTCCAGCAGCCCATCGCCCTGGCGCACCTGCACGGCGCCCGAGGGCAGTGCGTTCAGGTGCAGCGACCATTGTCGGTCCTGCACCCCGAGCCGGTAGTCCAGGGGCACCCCGGCGTTGTTGCTCCAGGCATTGAGCGCCGGGCCATGGGCGCTGGCGCTGTGGTGGTGGAACAGCGCAGCGGCGATGGCCAGTTCCTCGGCAGTGGGCTCCTGGGGTTGCAGGCTCGGGTCCTGGGCAAAATGCTCGGCAATGAAGGCGGTGCTGAAGTGGCCGCTGGCGAACACCGGGTGGCGCAGCAGGTTGGCCAGCAGCCGGCGGTTGCTTTCCAGCCCCAGCAGCACGCAATCCTCGACGCCACGCAGCAGCTTGCGCCGCGCCTCTTCGCGGGTAGCACCGTGGGCGATCAGCTTGCCCAGCATCGGGTCGTAGAACGGGCTGACCCATTGACCTTCCTGCAAGCCATGGTCGGTGCGGATCCCCGGTGCCGGCTCCCAGCGCAGGATCTGGCCGGTCTGCGGCAGGAAGTTCTGTGCCGGGTCCTCGGCATACAGCCGCACTTCAATGGCGTGGCCGTCGAGGCGCACCTGCTCCTGGCCCAGGGGCAGCGGCTCGCCGGCCGCCACTTGCAGTTGCAGGGCCACCAGGTCCAGGCCCGTTACCAGTTCGGTGACCGGGTGCTCCACCTGCAGCCGGGTATTCATTTCCAGGAAATAGAACTGCCCGCTCGCATCCAGGAGGAATTCCACGGTACCGGCGCCCACATAGTTCACCGCCCGCCCGGCCTTGAGCGCTGCCTCGCCCATGGCCTGGCGCAGCTCCGGGGTCATGACCGGGCAGGGTGCCTCTTCGATGACCTTCTGATGGCGGCGCTGGATCGAGCAATCCCGCTCACCCAGGTAGATCAACTGGCCATGCTCGTCGCCGAACAGCTGCACCTCCACGTGCCGCGGCTCGATCAGCGCCTGCTCCAGGATCAGTTCGTCGCTGCCGAAGGCGTGCAGGGCTTCGGAGCGGGCCGTGCGGATCTGCTCCAGCAACTGGCCGGCCTGGTGTACCAGGCGCATGCCACGCCCGCCACCGCCGGCGCTGGCCTTGATCATCAGCGGATAGCCGATGCGCTGGGCTTCGCGCTGCAAGGTGGCGTCGTCCTGTTCCGCCCCCTGATAGCCCTGGATGCACGGCACGCCGGCTTCGAGCATGGCGTTCTTCGAGCGACGCTTGCTGCCCATCAGCTCGATGGCGGCAGCGCTGGGGCCGATGAACACCAGGCCGGCGCTTTCACAGGCGGCGGCGAACTCGGCATTTTCCGAAAGAAAGCCGTAGCCCGGGTGAATGGCGTCGGCACCGGTGCGCCGTGCCGCTTCCAGCAGCGCGGCGCCGTCGAGGTAGGACTGCTGTACCGCGGACGGGCCGATATGCACCGCTTCGTCAGCCAGTTGCACATGCAGGGCCTCGGCATCGGCATCGCTGAACACGGCCACGGTGCGATAGCCCAGGGCCTGGGCGGTACGCTGGATGCGGCAGGCGATTTCGCCACGGTTGGCGATCAGGATCTTGTTGAAATTGGGCATACAGGCTCCCGGGAATCGGTGGGGGGCGTTCGCCGGCAAGCCGGCTCCTACAAGGGCTCAGTTGGCCCAGGCCGGTTTGCGTTTCTGCACGAAGGCCAGGGTGCCCTCGACCCCTTCCTCACCCAGGACTGCATTGGCGAAGTCGTTGGCGGCCTGGTCCAGCAATGGCCCCTGCGGTTGGTCGACACTCGCCAGGAGCAAGGCCTTGGTCGCCGCGTTGGCCCCCGGGGCGCAGCGCAGCACCAGGGAAAGCTGCTGCTCCAGGCGTTCCTGCAGGGCCTTGGCATCGTTCTCGACAAAGTGCACCAGGCCCAGGCCCAGGGCTTGGGCGCCATCGAAACGGGCGGCGGTCAGGGCCAGGCGCCGGGCCTGGGCCAGGCCGATGCGCTGCACCACGAACGGGGCAATTTGCGCGGGCAGCAGGCCCAGGCTGGTTTCCGGCATGCCGAACTGGGCCGAGTGCTCGGCGATGGCGATGTCGCTGACACAGGCCAGGCCGAAACCGCCCCCCAGCACCGCGCCCTGCAGCACACACACCAGCACCTGGGGCAGGTGCTGCGCTTCTTCCAGCAGGGCGCCGAAGGCGCGGTTCAGTTCACGGTAGGCGGCGCTGCCATGGGCACGGGCGCCGGCCATGTCCTTGAGGTCGCCACCGGCACAGAAGTGCTCGCCGGTGCCGCGCAGCACCAGGGCACGGATGCTGCGCCGGTCACGGACCGCGGCCATCACCGTGCGCAGTTCGGCGACCATCTGCAGGCTCATGGCATTGCGGTTTTGCGGGCGATTGAGGCTGATGAACAGCACGCCGTTGCGCGGCTCCAGCAGCAGGGTCTGGCAGGCAGGGAGCGGGTTCATTTCTTTTTCCCCGGCAGGATGCCCATGAGCTTGCAGATGATCCCCAGCATGATCTCGTCGGCACCGCCGCCGATGGACACCAGGCGCACATCGCGATAGGCCCGGGCCACCGGGTTGTCCCACATGAAGCCCATGCCGCCCCAGTATTGCAGGCAACTGTCGCTGACCTCGCGGCCCAGGCGCCCGGCCTTGAGCTTGGCCATGGAAGCCAGCCGGGTCACGTCCTGGCCGCGTACATACTGCTCGGTGGCCTGGTAGACCAGGGCCCGCAGGCACTCGATCTCGGTGGACAGCTCGGCCAGGCGGAAGTGGATCACCTGGTTGTCGATCAGCGGGCTGCCGAAGGTCTTGCGTTCCTTGCAGTACTCGATGGTGCTGTCCACGCAGTACTCCAGGCCCTTGATCATGTTCGCCGCGCCGAACAGCCGTTCCTCCTGGAACTGCAGCATCTGCATCATGAAACCGGCGCCTTCGTGGCCGATGCGGTTGCGTTGAGGCACTCGCACATTGTCGAAGAACACCTGGGCGGTTTCCGAGCTGCGCATGCCGAGCTTGTCCAGATGCGAGCTGAGGCTGATGCCCGGGGTGTTCATCGGCACCATGATCAGCGACTTGTTGACGTGGGGCTTGTCGTCCGAGGTGTTGGCCAGCAGGCAGATGAAGTCGGCGCTGGGGGAGTTGGTAATCCACATCTTGCTGCCGTTGATCACGTAGTCGTCGCCGTCCTTGCGGGCGTGGGTCTTGAGCCCGGCCACATCGGAACCGGCGCCGACTTCGGAGACGCCGATGCAGCCGACCTGCTCGCCCGTGATGGCCGGCCGCAGAAACTCGTCGCGCAGTTCATCGGAGCCGAAGCGCGCCAGGGCCGGGGTGCACATGTCGGTCTGCACGCCGATGGACATGGGAATGCCACCGCAATGGATGGTGCCGAACTCCTCGGCGGCGACGATGGAGTAGCTGTAGTCCAGGCCCATGCCGCCGAATTTTTCCGGCTTGGAGATGCCCAGCAGCCCCAGTTCACCGGCCTTGCGGAAAATCTCGTGGATGGGAAAGCGCCCGGCCTTTTCCCATTCCTCGACGTGGGGGTTGATCTCGCGGTCTACAAATTGGCGCACCGTGCGCCGCAGTTCTTCGTGTTCCTGGGTGAAGATCATTGTTGTTCTCCTCAAGTGGGGTCAGACCGCGAAATGTCCTGTCAAAACCGCGCCACGCCAAAGCTGTTGGGCGCCAGCTCGCGCACCTGCGCCTCATGGCAGATGTCCAGCAGGTAGCCCAGCAGAGTGCGGGTATCGCGGGGGTCGATCAGCCCGTCGTCCCACAGGTTGGCGCTGCCGTAGAGCGCCGTGGACTGGCTGTCGAGCTTCTGCGCGGTGACCTGTTCCAGCATGTCGAGCATCTTCGGGTCGGCTTCCTGGCCGTTCTTCGCATGCTTGGCCTCGGTGACGATGCGCAGCACCTTGCCGGCCTGGGCGCCGCCCATCACCGCGGTGCGGCTGTTGGGCCAGGCGAAGATGAAGCGTGGGTCCAGGCCACGGCCGCACATCGCATAGTTGCCGGCGCCGTAGGAGCCACCGACCACGATGGTCAGCTTCGGCACTCGGGCATTGGCCACTGCCTGGATCATCTTCGCCCCGTGCTTGATCACCCCCTGCTGCTCGGATTCGGTGCCCACCATGAAGCCGGTGGTGTTGTGGAAGAACAGCAGCGGGGTCTGGCTCTGGTCACAGAGCTGGATGAATTGCGCGGCCTTGCTCGCGCCCTGGGGCGTGATCGGGCCGTTGTTGCCGATAAAGCCGCAGGGCCGGCCCTGGATCTGCAAGTGGCCGCAGAGGGTCTGGGCATCGAACTCGCCCTTGAACTCCAGGAACTGCGAGCCGTCTGCCAGGCGGGCGATGATTTCCCGGGCGTCGTAGGGCTTCTTCGGATCGTCGGGAATCAGCCCGAGCAACTCGTCGATGGGGTACAGCGGCTCGTTCCAGGTCCTGGCGGGCTGCACTGGCAGTCGGGCGTTCCACGGCAACAGGTTGACGATCTCGCGGACGATGCGGATGCCGTCGGCGTCGTTTTCCGCCAGGTATTCGGCGGTGCCGGCCACCTGGGCGTGCATCTCGGCGCCCCCCAGTTCTTCATCGGTGGCCACTTCACCGGTGGCGGCCTTGAGCAGCGGCGGGCCGGCGAGAAACAGCTTGGCCTCGCCACGCACCACCACCACGTAGTCCGAGAGTCCGGGCTGGTAGGCGCCGCCGGCGGTGGCCGAGCCGTGGACCACGGTGATCTGCGGCAGGCCCATGGCCGACATCCGCGCCTGATTGGCGAAGCTGCGTGCACCTTCGACGAAGATTTCCGCAGCGTAGTTGAGGTTGGCGCCACCGCTTTGCGCCAGGGTCACCACTGGCAGTTTGTTCTCCATGGCGATCTGTTGCAGGCGCAGGGATTTCTTCAGGCCGCTGGGGGAGATGGTCCCGCCCTTGATCGCGCAGTTGTTGGCCACCACCAGCATGCGCACGCCGCACACATAGCCGATGCCGGCAATCAGGCCGCCGCCGGCCTGGGTACCGTCCTTGTCGTCGTGCAGCTTGTAGCCGGCCAGGCTGGCCAGCTCAAGAAACGGCGCGCCCGGGTCCAGCAGCAGGTTGAGGCGTTCGCGGGGCAGCAGTTGGCCGCGCCGGTCGAACTTGGCCTTGGCTTCGGCGGCCTTGGCCAGCAGGTTCTGCTGCAGTTCCTGCAACTGTTGCAGGCCCGCCAGCATGGCTGCGCGGTTTTGTGCGAACTGCGGGCCGTGGGGGTCGAGTTGGGACTGGATCACCGGCATGGCTTATTCCTCGCCCTTGAGTACGTCGGGCAGGTAGGCGCGATGGAAGCCGTTGTAGGACTCGCTGTTGCGTGCCTTGCCCAGGGGCCAGGCACGGCTGCCCAGGCTGGCGGCGCCGTCGATGCGCAGGGTGCTGCCGCTGATGAAGGCCGCGCCGGGGCTGAGCAAGAAAACGATGGCGGCGCTGACTTCCGATTCGCTACCGATGCGCTTGAGCGGCACGTGTTCACGCAGGGTAGGGATCACTGCCTTGAACGCGCCTTCATAGGTGTCCATGCCGCTGGAGGCGATCCAGCCCGGCGCCACCGCGTTGACCCGCACCCCGGCGTGCCCCCATTCATAGGCGGCGGTCTTGGTGAAATTGTCCATTCCCGAGCGCGCCGCACCGGAGTGGCCCATGCCGGGCATGCCGCCCCACATGTCGGCGAGCATGTTGACGATGCTGCCGCCGTGGCGGCTCATGGACTGGTTGAACACTTCCCGGGCCATGAGGAAGCCGCCCACCAGATTGGTACGCAGCACGGTTTCGAAACCCTTCTGGTTGATCGAGGCCAGGGGCGCCGGGTACTGGCCGCCGGCATTGTTCACCAGGCCATGGATCGGACCAAAGCGCTCCATCAGCCGGGCCACCAGGGCCTTGACCGCTTCCTCGTCGCGGATGTCGCAGGCCTGCCAGTCGGCCTTACCGCCGTCCTCGGCAATTTCGCCGGCGACCTTCTGCAGTTTTTCCGCCTTGCGCCCCACCAGCAGCACCTGGGCCCCCAGGGCCGCCAGTTCGTGGGCAGTGCAGCGGCCGATACCGCTGCCGCCGCCGGTGACGATGATGGTCTGGCCGGCGAACAATTGCGCTTTGAAAATCGAGTCGTACACCACGGCAGCTCCTTTAATTGACGGCGTCGGCGATGCTCTGCGGCACCGGGATCTGGATTTCCAGCAACTGCTGGGCAAAGGCCTTGCCTTGCGGGTCGATGCGCAGGCTGGCGACGCCGCCGCCGCCCAGGGCGTTCTCCAGCAGGAAGTTGAGGCTATGGGTGCCCGGCAGGTACCAACGCTGGACCCGGCCATGCACCGGGTCCAGCACATGGCCCATCCAGTCCACCAGCACCTCGGGGGTCAGGGCTTCGGCGATCCACGGCAGGTAGTCGGGGTGGCGCGCCATGACCCCGATATTGCTGTGGTTGCCCTTGTCGCCGGAGCGTGCCACCGCCAGCTTCACCAGCGCCACGCTGGCATCGGCGCGGCCGCGGGGGGCGGGCAGGGAATGGGGGGCGGGCAGGGCTGCCGGGTCCAGGCGGTCGGTGTGCGGCAGGGCGCAAGGGTGACGCTGGCCGGCAAGGTCGATCTCCAGCCGGCAGGCGTCCTTGTCCAGCAGGAAGGAGAACAGGCGGATCACCGGGTACACCGTCGGCCGGCCACCGACGATGCCGGTGAGCCCCGGGGCCATGCCGGTGGCGGCCTGGGCGATTTCCCGGGAGAACAGCACCAGCGCCGCCTTGTTCGGGTGGCGCACCGCCAGCTTGATCACCACCTCGCGGCTGTCCTGGCGCTGGCCGTGGGGGCCGTAGGTGGCCTCGCTGCCCAGCAGTTCGATGTTCACTTCGCTGTAGGGCCCCCAGCCGCGCTGGGCGAACATCTCGCTGGTCTTGTCGATGATCGCCTGGCTGACCCGGTGCGCCTTGGCGACCGCGTCGATCCCGGCCATCAGGCAACTGGCGGTGCAGCGGAAGCCGTCCGGGTAGGTGGCGCTGACCTTGTACTGGTGGCTGGGGGGCAGGCCCCTGGCACCCTGTACATGAACCCTTTCCGGGCCCTGTTGCCGCAGTTCCACCTGAGAGAAATCGCACACCACATCCGGAAGCAGATAAGCCCTGGGGTTGCCAATTTCGTACAGCAGTTGTTCGCCCACCGTCAGCGGGCTCACCAGCCCTCCGGTACCGGGTGCCTTGCCGACCACAAACTGGCCGTCAGCGCCGACCTCGACGATGGGAAAGCCGATATGTTCGTAGTCCGGCACCTGGCGCCAGTCGGTGAAATTGCCGCCGGTGCACTGCGCGCCACATTCGATGATGTGCCCGGCCAGGGCGGCCTGGGCCAGGCGGTCGTAATCCTGCCAGGACCAGTTGAACTCGTGGACCAGGGCGGCGCTGACCACCGCGCTGTCGACGCCGCGGCCGGTGATCACGATATCCGCCCCCAGGCGCAGCGCTTCGACGATGCCGGGGGCACCGAGGTAGGCATTGGTGGAGACGCACATTGGCGGCAGGGGCGCGCCGCTGAACATCTCCACAATGGCGGCGTCGCTCAACTGCTTGAACTGCGGTTGCAGGTCGTCCCCCAGCAGCACGGCGATCTTCAGCGTCACCCCGGCCTGTTCGCAGGCGGCCTGCAAGGCACTGGCACAGGCCTGCGGGTTGACCCCGCCGGCGTTGCTGATGACCCGGATGCCCTGTTCGCGGATCGAGCCCAGCAAGGGTTTGAGCACCTCGACGAAATCCGTGGCGTAGCCCGCCGTCGGGTCCTTCATGCGCGCCCCGGCCATGATCGACAGGGTGATCTCTGCCAGATAGTCGAACACCAGGTAGTCCAGGCGGCCGCCTTGCACCAACTGCGCTGCGGCGCTGCTGGTGTCGCCCCAGAAGGCACTGGCGCAGCCGATTCTTACGGTCTTGGTCATGACAGGGCTCTCGAATGAAGAACTGCGAGGAGGCTACCAAGCAAGCGCTTGGTTTGTAAATACGTTGGCCTATTCTTCTGGCCAAGCGCTTGCTTGGTAACCGGCAGAGGCTTAAATTGCGCGCGCCGCGCCCGGATTTGCCGGGTTACGCTGAGCTATTGATGACGTGAAGGTAGGAGAACACCGGTGGACGAGCAAAAAGCCCTGCAGGTAGTACGCGAGCTGATCGCCAGTGGCCAGGTGACCGACCCCGAGAGCGCCCGGGGCAAGCTGCTGCAAACCGCAGCGCACCTGTTTCGCAACAAGGGTTACGAGCGCACCACCGTGCGTGACCTGGCCAGCGCGGTGGGCATCCAGTCGGGCAGCATCTTTCATCACTTCAAGAGCAAGGACGACATCCTGCGGGCGGTGATGCAGGAAACCATCCACTACAACACCGCCTTGATGCGCGCTGAACTGGCCGAGGCCGGCAGCGTGCGCGAACGGGTGCTGGCGCTGATCCGCTGTGAACTGCAGTCGATCATGGGCGGCAGCGGTGAAGCCATGGCAGTGCTGGTGTACGAGTGGCGCTCACTGTCCCCGGAAGGCCAGGCAGCCGTCCTGGCGCTGCGCGACATCTACGAACAGATCTGGCTGCAGGTGCTGGGGGAGGCCAAGGAGGCGGGGTTCATCAAGGGCGATGTGTTCATTACCCGGCGCTTTCTCACCGGCGCCCTGTCCTGGACCACCACCTGGTTTCGTGCCGAGGGCAGCATGACTCTGGAACAGCTGGCCCAGGAGGCCCTGCTGCTGGTGCTCAAGGATCATTGAGCGGCTGGCTAATTGTGCGTGGCAACGTTGTCGAAGTGGCTGAAAACGCCTAGCTTTAGCTCATTCATTTTCATTTCCTTGAGGTGTGTTGCCTTGATGTCCTTGCCGCTGCGGTCAGCCTTGCGAATGCTCTTGCTGGCGCTGGCAACACTTTGGGTCTGTCCGGCCTCCTCGGCGCAGCTGGTGCGGGTCGCGGCGGCGCATTTCCCGCCTTATACCGTCCGTCCAGAAACCGGTGCCGACACCGGTTTGCTGCCGCAACTGGTGGAAGCCCTCAACCAGTCCCAGAGCGACTATCAGTTCGTCCTGGTGCCCACCTCGATTCCCCGGCGTTTCCGCGATTTCGAGCAGGGCCGGGTGGACCTGGCGATCTTCGAGAACCCGGCCTGGGGCTGGCAGAACATTGCCCACACCAGTGTCGACATGGGCCTGGAAGACGCGGAAATTTTCGTCGCCCAGCGTCAGGGCGGGCGCCAGCAGGACTATTTCGCCAACCTGAAGGGCAAGCGCCTGGCCCTGTTCAGCGGTTATCACTACGCCTTCGCCCAGTTCAACGCCGACCCCAAGTTCCTGGCCGACACCTACAACGCCACCCTGACCTATTCCCATGACAGCAACCTGCTGATGGTCCTGCGGGGCAGGGCGGACATCGCCCTGGTGACCCGCTCCTACCTCAGCGACTTCCTGGCGCGCAATGCCGAAAGCACGGAGCAGTTGCTGGTTTCCGAACGCATCGATCAGGTCTACCACCATTACGCCCTGATCCGGCCCAAGGCGCCGATCACGGCCGAAGACTTTTCCGGGCTCCTGCAAAAACTGCGGGACAACGGCCAGATGCACAAGATCTTCGATCCCTATCGCATTGTGGTGATGAGCGTGCCCCACGCCTGACATCACGCAGCGACCGGCCCGGCCCGCGACGGGCTAAATTTCCGGCGGCGGCCCACGTCACTTGGTTGAATGCCCAACCGACGGTGAGCGCTGCCATGTCCTCTGTTGATCCGCTGAATGTTGCAGCCCTGCCCACTAGCCAGCTCACGGGAATCGATGAGGTCATCGCCCGCCAAAGGCTGTTCGAGTCTCTGCGGGGCCGGGGGCAGGCGCCCGTGCCGGTGGATGCCCAGGCAGCCGAGGCGGCGCGCCAGGATCGGCTGGCTTTCTGGCTGTCGGCCCAGGTACATGCCCTGTATCTGGACCCGCCAGGTGCGCAGCGGCCGGCGCCAGGCGCCCACGCGCCGCCCTGTGCTGCGCATGACCGTTGTCGGTTCTGCCAGCAGGAGTTCGATCTGTTGCATAAACGTGCAGCGTTACTGGTGCTTGGCCGCAGTGGCCTGCTTGAGGTGTAGGCACCCTTCAAGCCGGGTCATGCAGGGCGCCAGTCAGCGACGGGCGAAGGTATCGGGGCGGTTGCCCGAGACTTTGCGGCAATGCACCAGGGCATCGCGAATCATGAAGTTGACCAGGGTCGGCGATACCCCCAGCTCCTTGGCGATGTCCTTTTGCGGGACGCCATGCAGGCGGTACATCTCGAAGGCGTAGCGCGTGCGGCTGGGCAGCTCGGTCAGGGCTTCGGCGATGTTTTCCAGGGTGGAAAAGTTCATGTGGGAGGTTTCAGGTGAAGCGCCATGAATAACCACATTCAAGCCTTCCTCTTCAGTACCCGAGTACTTCTGCTCCAGCGCCTGCTTGCGGTAGTGGTCGATGGCCAGGTTGCGCACGATCTGGAACAGGTAACTGAGCTGGGCCTTGAACGAGGAGGTGATCTGCGGCGCCGACTGCAGGCGGAAAAACGCATCTTGAACCACGTCTTCAGCCCGGGATCGGCAGCCGGTAATGCGGGCTGCAATCTTCACCAGGATCAGACGGTTGTCGACAAAAGCCTGGAGTAACGGTGAATCGCACCTGCTTGTGGATACTTGTTCCGTCATGGAAATCACCTTGTTGCAAAGAGGTTAGTGGGACGTCAGAAAAATCTGACCCGTCCTACACATCGAGCGACAAATTAGGCTGAATGATAATGATTGTCAATTGAGAAAAAGAACTAATGCTCTCTGTCAGTGCAGATTGCGAACGGCTGCTCGTCAGTGGGCTGGATCAGGCCTTGAAGGGCAGGATGCGGACTAATTATTTCAAGACGTCATCCGTTCTCATTGGAGAAAGATTCCGGGTAGCAGACCCGGCCACGGCGCCCTCCGGATGCCCACGACTTTCTTATAACTATTTGATTTATAGATAGTTATTAAAGTTATGGGAGAGCAGGGCCCGCTCTCCATTGCAAGCACAATCCTGGCAGGAAACCCCATGACGGACGCGTTCGAACTCCCCAGCACCCTGGCCCAAGCCCTTCAACGCCGGGCAGTCCTGGCACCTGATCAAGTGGCGTTGCGCTTTCTCGCCGAAGAGCAGGATCAGAGCGTGGTCCTCAGTTACCGGGACCTGGACCTTCGTGCGCGCACCATTGCTGCGGCTCTGCAAGCCAACGCCGAATTCGGCGATCGCGCGGTATTGCTGTTTCCCAGCGGCCCGGACTACGTTGCGGCGTTCTTCGGTTGCCTGTACGCCGGGGTGATCGCGGTGCCGGCCTATCCGCCGGAGTCCACCCGTCGTCATCACCAGGAGCGCCTGATTTCCATCATGGCCGACGCCGAGCCACGGTTGCTGCTGACCAGCGCCGGGCTGCGGGATTCACTGTTGCAGATGGACGAACTCAAGGCCGCGGGCGCGCCGCAACTGCTGTGTGTGGACACCCTGCAAGCCGGGCTGGCCGAAGACTGGCAGGCCGTGGCGCTGCAGGACGACGACATCGCCTTCCTGCAATACACCTCGGGCTCCACCGCGCTGCCCAAGGGCGTGCAGGTGAGCCATGGCAACCTGGTGGCCAACGAACTGCTGATCCGTCGCGGCTTTGGTATCGACCTCAACCCGGACGACGTGATCGTCAGCTGGCTGCCGCTGTACCACGACATGGGCTTAATTGGCGGCCTGCTGCAACCGATTTTCAGCGGCGTGCCCTGTGTGCTGATGTCACCGGCCTACTTCCTGGCGCGGCCCGTACGCTGGCTGGAAGCGATCAGCGAATACGGCGGCACCATCAGCGGCGGCCCGGATTTCGCCTACCGCCTGTGCAGCGAACGGGTCAGCGAGTCGGCCCTGGAGCGCCTCGACCTCAGCGGCTGGCGCGTGGCCTATTCGGGGTCCGAGCCGATCCGCCTGGACACCCTGGAGCGTTTCGCCGAGAAGTTCAGTGCCTGCGGTTTCAGCCATGAAAACTTCCTCGCCTCCTACGGCCTGGCCGAAGCCACCCTGTTCGTGGCCGGTGGCGTGCGCGGCCAGGGCATCCCGGCCCTGCACCTGGACGACCAGGCCCTGGCGCAGAACCGCGCCGAGCCGGGGCAGGGCAGCGCGATGATGAGCTGCGGCTTCAGCCAGCCGGAACACGCCGTGCTGGTAATGGATCCTCAGCAACTCAGCGAATTACCTGACAACCGCATCGGCGAAGTCTGGGCCGTCGGGCCGAGCATTGCCCATGGCTACTGGCGCAATCCTGAAGCCACCGCCAAGACCTTCGTCCAGCATGCCGGTCGTACCTGGTTGCGCACCGGTGACCTGGGCTTTATCCGCGATGGCGAGCTGTTCATCACCGGGCGCCTGAAGGACCTGCTGATCGTGCGCGGGCACAACCTGTATCCCCAGGACATCGAAAAGACCATCGAGCGCGAAGTGGAAGTGGTGCGCAAGGGCCGGGTGGCAGCGTTCGCGGTCAGCGACCAGGGGCAGGAAGGTATCGGCATCGCTGCGGAAATCAGCCGCAGCGTGCAGAAGATCCTGCCCCCCGAAGCGCTGATCAAGGCCATCCGCCAGGCCGTGGCCGAAGCCTGCCAGGAAGCGCCCAGCGTGGTGGTGTTGCTCAACCCCGGGGCCCTGCCGAAAACCTCCAGCGGCAAGTTGCAGCGCTCCGCCTGCCGCACCCGGCTGGCCGATGGCAGCCTGGATTACTACGCGCTGTTCCCGCAGGCCGGCAGCGCAACGGCTGACGCCGCAGACAGCGCCGGTGACGCGCTGCAAACCCTGATCGGGCGCATCTGGCAGGAGCAATTGCAATGCGCTTCAGTGGCCGCCGACGATCACTTCTTCCTCCTGGGGGGCAACTCGATTGCCGCTACCCAGGTGATCGCCCGCCTGCGTGAAGAGCTGGGGCTGGAACTGGGCTTGCGCCTGCTGTTCGAGGCTCCGACCCTGGGTGCCTTCAGCGCTGCCGTGGCGCGCCAGCAGCAGGACGGCGGCGTGGCCCAGGGCAGTATCAATGCCCTGTCGCGCCAGCAGCCGCTGCCCCAATCCCTGGCGCAGAACCGCCTGTGGATCACCTGGCAACTGGACCCGCAGAGCAGCGCCTACAACATTCCCGGCGGCCTGCGCTTGCGTGGCGAGCTGGATGAAGAGGCCCTGCGCGCCAGCTTCCAGCAACTGATCCAGCGCCACGAAGCGCTGCGCACGCGCTTCTTCGAGCGTGACGGCCAGGCCCTGCAACAGGTGGATGCCGCCGGCGAATTCAACCTGCAGGTGATCGATATCAGCGACCTGCCACCGGCCGAGCGTGAAGCCCGGGCGCGGCAGATCCGCGAAGACGAGGCCCGGACCCAGTTCGATCTGGAGAAGGGGCCGCTGTACTGGGCGACCCTGGTGCGCCTGGATGACGAAGAACACCAACTGCTGCTGACCCTGCACCACATCATCGCCGACGGCTGGTCGCTGAATGTGCTGATCGACGAGTTCTCGCGGCTCTATGCCGCCGCGGCCCAGGGCCAGAGCCTGGAGCTGGCGCCCCTGGCCCTGCAATACGCCGACTACGGCAGCTGGCAGCGCCAGTGGCTGGCCCAGGGCGAAGGCCAGCGCCAGCTGGACTACTGGAAACAGCAGTTGGCGGACGAAGCCCCGGTGTTGAACCTCGCCACCGACCACCCGCGCTCGGCCCAGGTCCGCCACAGCGCCGCGCGCCATGACCTGCGCCTGAGCGCGAGCCTCAGTGAAGCCGTGCGCCAGACCGCCCAGGCTCGGCAGGCCACGCCGTTCATGCTGTTGCTGGCGGCGTTCCAGACCCTGCTGCACCGCTACAGCGGGCAGAGCGATATCCGCATCGGTGTGCCCAACGCCAACCGCCCGCGCCTGGAGACCCAGAGCCTTCTGGGCTTTTTCATCAACACCCAGGTATTGCGCGGGCAGTTGGATTCTCGCCAGTCCTTCGCCGACCTGCTACAGCAGACCCGCCGCACCGCCCTGGAGGCCCAGGCCCACCAGGACCTGCCTTTCGAACAATTGCTCGAAGCCTTTCCCGAAGCCCGTGAGCAGGGCCTGTTCCAGGTCATGTTCAACCACCAGCAGCGCGACCTCAGTGCCTTGCGCCGTCTGCCGGGGCTGCTGGCCGAAGAGCTGCCGTGGCACAGCCGCGAGGCCAAGTTCGACCTGCAACTGCACAGCGAAGAGGACCGCAACGGCCGCCTGAGCCTGGCCTTCGACTACGCCGACGAGCTGTTCGACGCGGCCAGCATCCAGCGTCTGGCCGGGCATTTCATCAGCCTGCTGGAGCATGCCTGCCTGCAACCGGACTGCGCCCTGGGCGACTTGCCGTTGCTCGGCAACGCCGAAGCGGCGCAACTGCAGCAATGGAGCGTGGCCCCCTGTGCGCCCGCCGAGCGTTGGTTGCCGGAGCGCCTGCAGGAACAACTGCAGCAGACCCCGGAGCGCACCGCGCTGGTCTGGGACGGCGGGCAACTGGGCTTTGCCGAACTGCACGCCCAGGCCAACCGCCTGGCCCACTACCTGCGGGACAAGGGCGTCGGGCCGGACGTGTGCGTGGCCATCGCCGCCGAACGTTCGCCGCAACTGCTGATCGGCCTTCTGGCAATCATCAAGGCCGGTGGCGCCTACGTGCCCCTGGACCCGGACTACCCTGCCGAACGCCTGGCCTACATGCTCGAAGACAGCGGCGTGGGCCTGCTGCTGACCCAGACCCATCTGCTGGGCCGGATGCCCGAAGCCCCGGGTATCAGCGCCATCGCCATGGACAGCCTCAAGCTCGACAGCTGGCCGAGCCACGCGCCGGGCCTGCACCTGCACGGCGAACACCTGGCCTACGTGATCTACACCTCCGGTTCCACCGGCCAGCCCAAGGGCGTCGGCAACACCCACCGCGCGCTGATGGAGCGCCTGCAATGGATGCAGGACAGCTATCAGCTGCACGCCGACGATGTGCTGATGCAGAAGGCTCCCATCAGCTTCGACGTGTCGGTGTGGGAGTGCTTCTGGCCGCTGATCAGCGGCTGCCGGCTGCTGATCGCCGCTCCCGGCGAGCACCGCGATCCCCATCGCATCGCCCAGCTGGTGCAGGAGTACGGCGTCACCACGCTGCACTTCGTGCCGCCGCTGTTGCAGTTGTTCGTCGATGAGCCGCTGAGCGCCGAATGCCACAGCCTGCGCCGGGTGTTCTCCGGTGGCGAAGCCCTGCCGGCCGAGCTGCGCAATCGCCTGTTGCAGCAGTTGCCCAATGCGCAACTGCACAACCGCTATGGCCCGACCGAAACCGCGATCAACGTCACCCATTGGCATTGTTCAGTCGATGACGGCGAGCGTTCGCCCATTGGCCGGCCCCTGGGCAACGTGGTGTGCCGGGTGCTGGACGCGGACCTCAATCCGTTGCCGGCGGGAGTTCCGGGTGAGCTGTGCATCAGCGGCCAGGGCCTGGCCCGGGGTTACCTGGGACGCCCGGCGCTGACCGCAGAACGCTTTGTGGTCGACCCCCTGAGTGAGGAGGGCGCGCGCCTGTACCGCACCGGTGACCGCGTACGCTGGTGCGCCGACGGCGTGCTGGAATACCTCGGTCGCCTCGACCAGCAGGTCAAGCTGCGGGGCTTTCGGGTCGAGCCGCAGGAAATCGAAGCGCGGCTACTGGCCCAGGACGGCGTGGCCCAGGCCGCGGTGCTGGTGCGCGACACCCTGGCCGGCCCGCAGTTGATCGGCTACTACACGCCCAATGCGCACGATGAAGATGAACAGCAGCAAAGCGCCCGGCTGAAAACCGCCCTGGCCGCCGAGCTGCCGGAATACATGGTGCCGGCGCAACTGCTGCGGCTGGACGCCATGCCTCTGAGCCCCAGTGGCAAGCTCGAC
>NZ_VYKE01000358.1:0-1593 GCF_032424515.1 Pseudomonas sp. JV245A | reverse complement strand
CCCTTGAGCCGGGCCCCCTGGCGCTGGCCCACTTGATTGAGCAGGGCATGGCTGAGCATCTCGTGGGCCAGGCTGCTGGTCAGCAGGCGCTCGCCGGGTTCGTCCCAGTTCAGGCGGACCAACTGCGCAAAGCGCTGGGTCTGCTCGGGGTCGTCGAGAAAGGTGCTTTCGCGCAGTTGCAGTTCCCGGGGCTCGCGATCCAGCAGGGTGACGCAGCCCAGGGCGAACTGCTCCGGGCTGAAGTACAGATGGGCCAGGCGAATATCACCGTTGATCACCCAGGCCGACTGGTGCTCGGCGGGCAGGATGCACAACTTGCCCGGGCCGCCCTTGCTGCCCGGCTGGTCGCGGCGGAAGGTCCCGGTGCCGCCGGCCAGGTAGCAGGACAGGGTGTGATGGCTGGGGGCCTCGTACTCCTGGGCGTCGTGATGGTTGCTCCACAAGGCTGCGGACAAGCCGTCACCGAGCTCGGCGCTGTGCTCCAGGCGAGCATTGGGCGAGCGGTTCAGGGCTTGGAAGACTTGCAGTGTATCCAGTGCGTGCATGGTGGGGCGTCAACATGGGTGCGGCTGCCGGTGTTCTGCATGCTACTCCGTAGCCCGTGTGCTGCCAGCCCCGGGCGGATAAAAAGCGCAAGTTTGTGCAAGCGCGCAAGGCCGGCGGGGCGTGACACTGCACTCCTGACAAAGGAGTCGCGCCATGAACCTATCGCTGTACCTGTTGACCGTGCTGATCTGGGGCACCACCTGGATCGCCCTGAAACTGCAACTGGGGGTGGTGGCGATTCCGGTGTCCATCGTCTATCGCTTCGCCCTGGCGGCCCTGGTGCTGTTCGTCCTGTTGCTGCTCAGCCGCAAGCTGCAGCCGATGAACCGTCGTGGTCACCTGATCTGCGTGGCCCAGGGCCTGTGCCTGTTCTGCATCAACTTCATGTGCTTTTTGCACGCCAGCCAGTGGATTCCCAGTGGCCTGGTAGCGGTGGTGTTTTCCACCGCGACCCTGTGGAACGCCCTGAATGCGCGGGTGTTCTTCGGCCAGAAGATCGCTCGCAACGTGCTGCTGGGCGGCGGCCTGGGGCTGCTGGGGCTGGGGCTGCTGTTCTGGCCGGAGCTGGTGGGCCACAGTGCCAGCCCGCAAACCCTGCTGGGCCTGGGCTTGGCCCTGCTGGGCACCTTGTGCTTCTCGGCGGGCAACATGCTGTCCAGCCTGCAGCAAAAAGCCGGGCTCAAGCCGTTGACCACCAATGCCTGGGGCATGGCCTACGGCGCGACGATGCTGGCGGTGTATTGCCTGTTCCAGGGCATCGCCTTCGATGTGGAATGGAGCACCCGCTACATCGGTTCACTGCTGTACCTGGTGATTCCGGGCTCGGTCATCGGCTTTACCGCCTACCTGACCCTGGTGGGGCGCATGGGCCCGGAGCGCGCGGCTTACTGCACCGTGCTGTTCCCGGTAGTGGCGTTGAACGTGTCGGCCTTTGTCGAAGGCTACCAATGGACCGCCCCGGCCCTGGCCGGGCTGGTGCTGGTGATGCTGGGCAACGTCCTGGTGTTCCGCAAACCCAAGGCTGTGCCTGCCTCTGTAGCCGCTGCC
>NZ_VYKE01000357.1:0-1607 GCF_032424515.1 Pseudomonas sp. JV245A | reverse complement strand
GGCGATCTTCAGGGCGAACACCGAAGCCGCCCCTTCCCGGGCCAGGTTGAAGGCGTCTTCCACGCACTCGATGGATTCGTCGGCCATGATCGGCGCCGGGCTGCTGGCATTCAGGCGCACCATGCCGGCGCGGTTGTTGCGCGAAATCGGTTGTTCGATCAGGTCGATGCCATTGCCGCCGAGGATGCGGCAGGCGCGCAGGGCCACGGCTTCGTCCCAGGCCTGGTTGACGTCGACCCGCACGCTGGCGCTGTCGCCCAGGGCCTTCTTGATGGCGATCACGTGGGCCAGGTCGCGGTCCACTTCACCGGCGCCGATCTTCAGCTTGAAGATGCGGTGGCGGCGCAGGTCGAGCATCTTCTGCGCTTCGGCGATGTCCTTGGCGGTGTCGCCGCTGGCCAGGGTCCAGGCCACCGGCAGCGCATCGCGCACCCGGCCGCCCAGCAGTTCGCTGACCGGCAGCCCGAGGCGCTTGCCCTGGGCGTCGAGCAAGGCGCTTTCGATACCGGATTTGGCGAAGGTGTTGCCGCGTATGCTCTGCTCCAGGCGCAGCATGGCGGCGTTGATGTTGCTGGCGTCCTGGCCGATCAGCAGCGGCGCGACGAAACGGTCGATATTGGTCTTGATGCTGTCCGGGCTTTCATTGCCATAGGCCAGGCCACCGATGGTGGTGGATTCCCCCAGGCCTTCGATGCCGTCGGCGCAGCGCAGGCGGATCAGCACCAGGGTCTGGTTCTGCATGGTGTGCATGGCCAGCTTGTGGGGGCGGATGGTCGGCAGATCGACGATGATCGTCTCGATCGATTCAATGGCAGAAGCGTGCATTTCCATACCCATCAGGTTCTTGAAGTTCTGCCAGCGATTCTGTCCCGGCTTTTTCCGGGGTTCCAATATAGAATTGGTCTGGCTTGATACCTTTAAGGTATGCACTTCACCACTGGGGAGCTGTCATGGAACTGCGTCATCTGCGCTATTTCCAGGTGCTGGGGGAAACACTCAACTTCACCCGCGCCGCCGAGCGCCTGCACATCGCCCAGCCGCCGTTGAGCCGGCAGATCCAGCAACTGGAAGACGAGTTGGGGGTGCTGCTGCTGGAGCGTGGCCGACCGCTGCGCCTGACCGCCGCCGGGCGGTTTTTCTACGAGCATTCCAACCGGGTACTGGAGCAGTTGGGCAAGGTCTGCGACAACACCCGGCGCATCGGCCTGGGGCACAAGACCTGGCTGGGCATCGGCTTTGCCCCCTCGACCCTGTACGGCGTGCTGCCGCAACTGATCCGCCGCCTGCGCAGCAACGGCACCCTGGAACTGGAACTGGGCCTGTCGGAGATGACTACCCTGCAGCAGGTGGAAGCCTTGAAGGCCGGGCGCATCGACATCGGCTTCGGGCGTATCCATATCGACGACCCGGCCATCGTGCAGAAGGTGCTGACCGAAGACCGCCTGGTGGTCGCCCTGCCCGCCGGCCACCCGCTGCTGGGGCAACCGGTGAGCCTGGCGCAACTGGCGGACGAGCCTTTCGTGCTGTACCCGGCCAACCCGCGCCCGAGCTACGCCGACCATGTGATCGCGCTGTTCAGTGCCCGGGGCCTGAACCTGAAGATCGCC
>NZ_VYKE01000356.1:0-1615 GCF_032424515.1 Pseudomonas sp. JV245A | reverse complement strand
TTCGGCCAGGGCCTGGGCCCGCTACCGGCTATCACCGCGGTGTTCCTCTATTCCCTGCTGCCGATCATGCGCAACACCTACCTGGCGCTGACCGGCGTCGAACCGGGCATTCGTGAAGCCGCCCGCGGCATCGGCATGACCTTCGGCCAGCGCCTGCGCATGGTCGAGTTGCCGATCGCGGTGCCGGTGATCCTCGCCGGGGTACGCACCGCCGTGGTGATGAACATCGGCGTCATGACCATCGCCGCCACCATCGGCGCCGGCGGCCTGGGCGTACTCATTCTTGCTTCCATCAGCCGCAGCGACATGTCGATGCTGATCGTCGGCGCCGTGCTGGTCAGTCTCCTGGCCATCTTCGCCGACCTGCTTCTGCAATGGCTGCAACGCTCGCTGACTCCAAAAGGACTCCTGAAATGATCGAACTTCAAAACCTGACCAAGACCTTTCGCAGCAACGGCAAGGATGTCAAAGCCGTCGACTCGGTAAGCCTGACCGTCAATGAAGGCGAGATCTGCGTGTTCCTCGGGCCCTCCGGCTGCGGCAAGAGCACCACGCTGAAAATGATCAACCGCCTGATCATGCCCACCTCGGGCAAGGTGCTGATCAATGGCGAGGACACCACCGATCTCGACGAAGTGACCCTGCGCCGCAACATCGGCTACGTGATCCAGCAGATCGGCCTGTTCCCCAACATGACCATCGAGGAAAACATCGTGGTGGTGCCACGCCTGCTGGGCTGGGACAAGCAGAAATGCCACGACCGGGCCCGCGAGCTGATGAGCATGATCAAGCTCGAACCCAAGCAGTACCTGCATCGCTACCCACGGGAACTGTCCGGTGGCCAGCAACAGCGCATCGGGGTGATCCGCGCCCTGGCGGCGGACGCCCCGCTGCTGCTGATGGACGAGCCCTTCGGCGCGGTGGACCCGATCAACCGCGAGATGATCCAGAATGAATTCTTCGAGATGCAGCGGGCGCTGAACAAGACCGTGATCATGGTCAGCCATGACATCGACGAAGCCATCAAGCTGGGGGACAAGATCGCCATCTTCCGTGCCGGCAAGTTGCTGCAGATCGATCACCCCGACACCCTGCTGGCGCACCCGGCGGACGACTTCGTCAGCAACTTCGTCGGCCAGGACAGCACCTTGAAACGCCTGTTGCTGGTCAAGGCCGAAGACGCCGCGGACAACGCCCCGTCGGTCAGCCCGGAAACCCCGGTAGCCGACGCCCTGGAACTGATGGACGAACACGACCGGCGCTACGTGGTGGTGACCTGTGCCGAGAACAAGGCTCTGGGTTATGTACGTCGTCGCGACCTGCACCGTCAGACCGGCACCTGCGCCCAGTTCCTGCGAGAGTTCAACGCTACAGCCGCCTACGACGAACACCTGCGGATTCTTCTGTCGCGCATGTACGAGTTCAACCGCTCGTGGCTGCCGGTGATGGATGCCGAGCGGGTGTTCCTGGGCGAGGTGACTCAGGAATCCATCGCCGCCTACCTGAGCTCCGGGCGTTCGCGGGGGATGAAGACCAATATCGTCTCGCCGGCTGAAACAGTGGTCGCCTGATCAATAAATAGCCAATAACCAACCTGTGGCGAGGGCGCTTGCTC
>NZ_VYKE01000355.1:0-1620 GCF_032424515.1 Pseudomonas sp. JV245A | reverse complement strand
GAGCGCCGCACCGTACCTGGCCGACGGGCGCCTGGTGCGGGTGATGGCCGACTACGCGATCGACCCGGACAGCTTCGGGCCGCACATCCTCGCGGTGTACCCCAGCCACCGGCGAGCGACCGCCAAGGTGCAGGCATTCATCGACTATGTCAGTGGCTTCCTGGCCAGCCGTGGCCTGGACTGATTGGCGGTTCTTGTCAGATAAATCCGAGAGGAGTACAAATGTACTCCATGACGACTTTATCTCCCCGCCGCACTGCCATCCTGACCTTTATCCGCGAGCGCATCGCCGATCACGGCCAGCCCCCGAGCCTTGCTGAAATCAGCCAGGCGTTCGGTTTCGCCTCGCGCAGCGTGGCGCGCAAGCATGTGCTGGCGCTGACCGAGGCCGGGTTCATCGAGGTCAACCCGCATCAGGCCCGGGGCATTCGCCTGCTCAACCAGCCACGGCGCCCCGAGCTGCTGGAAATCCCGGTGCTGGGGCGGGTGGCCGCCGGTGCGCCGATTGGCGTCGATGCCGACATACACGGCCAGTTGCTGCTGGACCCGGGGATGTTCTCCCGCACTCCGGATTACCTGCTGCGGGTCCAGGGCGATTCGATGATCGACGACGGCATCTTCGACGGTGATCTGGTGGCAGTGCGCCGCAGCAGTGAGGCGCGCAACGGCCAGACCGTGATCGCCCGCCTCGACGGTGAGGTGACCATCAAGCGTTTCGAGCGCAAGGGGCAGGGCATTCGCCTGTTGCCGCGCAACCCGGCCTACCAGCCGATCGAGGTCACGGCCGACCACGAACTGTTTATCGAAGGCGTGTTCTGCGGTCTGGTGAGGCAAGGCTGATGGGCGCCGTGGTCGCACTGGATTCGCTGTTCAATGCCGGGCGGGTGTGGAAAGGCCGCCCGGCCGCCGCGCCTGCCAGCCCGCAGCCCACCGGCCATGCCGCCCTGGATGCGGTGCTGCCCACGGGCGGCTGGCCGGAAGCGGCACTGACCGAAATCCTCATTGCCGCCCAGGGTCTGGGCGAGCTGCAACTGCTGTGGCCGAGCCTGGCGCGGCTGAGCGCGGCGGGGGAGCGCATCGTGCTGGTGGCGCCGCCGTTCGTGCCCTATCCCCAGGCCTGGCAGAACGCCGGGGTGGATGTGCGCCAGTTGTCGATCATCCAGGCCGGGGAGCGTGATGCCCTGTGGGCCGCCGAGCAGTGCCTGCGTTCCGGCAGTTGCGGCGCGGTGCTGTGCTGGCCGCAGCAAGCCGACGATCGCGCCCTGCGGCGCCTGCAGGTGGCGGCGGAAAGCGGCCAGACCCTGGCCTTTGCCTACCGCCCCCTGGAGACGGCGCGCAACCCCTCGCCGGCGGCCTTGCGAATTGCCGTGCAAGGCCGTCCCGGGCAGTTGCGGGTGCTCAAGTGCCGGGGCGGGCTGGCCCATCCGGCGCCTATCGCCTGGCCCGCCGGGCACTGAGGTTGGCATGCGTTGGGTGTGCATCCTGTTCCCGCAATTGGCGCTGGACGCAGTCTTGCGTCAGTGCGCCGAGCCCGAAGCGCCCCTGGCGCTGCTCAGCGGCACCCCGCAGCGCCGGGTGATCCAGGCGGTGAACGCCGCCGCTCGCGAACTGGGCCTGCGC
>NZ_VYKE01000354.1:0-1633 GCF_032424515.1 Pseudomonas sp. JV245A | reverse complement strand
ACCAGGGTCGCGGTCAGGGCCCGGGGCAGGCGCACGCGTTGCAGCACCCGCTGGGCGGTGGGGTCCTGGCCCTGGCCCAGCAGGTTGGCCAGCACCTGTTCCGGGCCCAGTGACAGGCTGCCGGTACCCAACAGCAGCGCCCAGAGCAGCAGCATCGCCACCAGCAGCACGGCGCAGACCAGGGCCGTGCGCGGTTGCCAGCGCAGCGAGAGCGAGCCCAGGCGCAGGGCCTTGAGCCCCTTCACAGGCGGCTCAGGCGAAAGCGCCTGACCAGTACGATGAAGCACGGCCCACCCAACAGCAGGGTGATGATGCCGGCGGCGATTTCTTCCGGCGCTGCCACCACCCGGCCGAGCACGTCCGCCCCCAGCAGCAGGCCGGCGGCCAGCAGCGCCGAGTAGGGCAGGATCCAGCGGTAGTCGGTGCCCACCAGCATCCGCGCCAGATGGGGCGCCACCAGCCCGACAAAACCGATCGGCCCGGCCACGGCGGTGGCGGCACCGGCCAGCAGCATCACCGCCAGGCAGGCCAGTAGCCAGGTCAGGCGCAGGTTCACTCCCAGGGCGCGCCCCAGGTCCTGGCCCAGGGCCAGGGCGTTGAGCTGGGCGGCGATCCCCAGGGCCAGGGCCAGGCCCAGCGCGATGGCCAGGGCCGGAACCTGCAGCAGGGCGAAGCCGCTGCCGGACAGCGAGCCCGCGGCCCAGTGGCGAAAGTGATCGAAGACCTCGGGCGGGCTGTTGAGCACGATGATCCCGGTCAGTGAAGTCAGCATCACCGACAGCCCGGCGCCGGCCAGCACCAGGCGCACCGGGTTGGTCCCGGTCTCATGGGCCTGCCCCAGCAGGAACACCACCACTCCCGCCAGCCCGGCGCCGCCGAACGCCAGCCACAGGTACTCGGCCAGGCTGGTCAAGTGCAGCAGCGCCACGCCGCCGATCACCGCCACGGCGGCGCCGGCATTGATGCCCAACAGGCCCGGTTCGGCCAGCGGGTTGCGAGTCACCGCCTGCATCACCGCGCCGGCCACCCCCAGGGCGAGGCCGGCCAGCAGGGCGATCAGGGTCCGGGGCAGGCGCAGTTCACGCAGGATCAGGTGCTGGTCGTTGTGCAGGTCGGGTGCCTGCAACGCCTGCCAGGTCACGCTCAGGGGGATCGCCCGGGAGCCGATGGCCAGGCTCAGCAGGGCCAGCACCAGCAACAGCAGCAGCCCGGCCAGCAGGCCCCAGGTGCGGTGGTGAGGGCGCGACAGCGGTCGGGCCAGGGGCTGGGCAACGAGGTTCATGGCTTAGCGAAAGTGCGCGGCGACGGCATCGATCATCTGCCGTCCCGAGTAATAGTCGATGCGAAACGAACTCGGGCCCAGGGCATACACCCGCCGGTTGATCACCGCTGGCAGGTTGGCCAGCACCGGGTCGGCGAGGAACGTCTGCACGTCGCCGTCGGTGGCGCTGAGCAGGAACACGCTGTCACCGGTGATCGCCGCCGGCAGGTTTTCCCGGGAGATGAACTGGAAGTCCGACGCTCGGGTGACCTTGCCCGCCAGCGCCTCGGGCAGCTCTGCGACCTTGAAGCCAAGAGCGCCGAGCAGCCGGGCCTGGGGGCTGTTCAGGCGGCCGATGGAATAGCTGCCGGC
>NZ_VYKE01000353.1:0-1670 GCF_032424515.1 Pseudomonas sp. JV245A | reverse complement strand
CCGGCGAGCTGCTCTGGGACGTGGGTGCCGGCAGCGGCTCCATCGGCATCGAGTGGATGCGTACCCACCCCAGCTGCCGCGCCCTAGCCATCGAGGCCGACGACGGCCGCCAGCAATTGATCGAACACAACCGCGAGGTACTCGGCGTGCCCGGGCTGCAACTGATACGCGGCCGCGCGCCCCAGGCACTGGCCGGGCTGGAACGCCCGGATGCGATCTTCATCGGTGGCGGCGTGACCCGCGTAGGCGTGCTGCAGGCCTGCTGGGAACAACTCAAGCCCGGCGGGCGCCTGGTGGCCAATGCCGTGACCCTGCAAAGCGAAATGACCCTGATGGACTGGCGAGAACGCCACGGCGGCGAGCTGACCCGCATTCACATCGCCCAGGCCCAGCCACTGGGAGAGTTCGACACCTGGCGCCAGGCCCTGCCGATCACCCTGCTGGACCTGCACAAGCCCCGGGACCTGCCATGAACCTTGCAGGTGCGGGCTTGCTCGCGAATACGTCCGCCCAAGAGACCGAAGTACGCCCTTGGCGAGCAAGCTCGCCCCTTCGAGGGCTGGGACATGCGTGAAGAAACAGCGGAACAGCCCGCGCCCCTGCGCAGCGGCCTGACCACCGGCAGTTGCGCCACCGCCACCAGCCTGGCCGCCGCGCGCCTGCTGCTCGAGGGCAGCAATGCCGACGCGGTGCAGATCATCCTGCCCAAGGGCAAGCAGGTGCAGATGCGCCTGGAATTCTGCCGCCACACCGCCGACGGCGCCGAAGCAGGCACTATCAAGGACGCCGGCGACGATCCGGACGTGACCCACGGCGCCCTGCTGTACTCCCGGGTGCGCCTGACCCCTGAACCGGGCATTCGCTTCGTCGCCGGTCAGGGCGTCGGCACCGTGACCCGCCCCGGCCTGGTGCTGGCGGTGGGCGAGCCGGCGATCAATCCCGTACCGCGCCGGATGATCGGCGAGCACCTGCAACGGCTCGCCGAAGAACGGGCCTACCCCGGCGGTTTCGAGGTCACGGTGAACGTCGAGGGCGGAGCGGAACTGGCCCTGAAAACCATGAACCCGCGCCTGGGGATTCTTGGCGGGCTGTCGATCCTGGGCACTAGCGGCATCGTCCGGCCCTTCTCCTGCGCGGCCTACATCGCTTCGATCCATCAAGGCATCGACGTGGCCAAAACCAATGGCTACCTGCACATCGCCGCCTGCACCGGCAACGCCAGCGAAGACACCATGCGCCGGGTCTACGAGCTGCCGGAAATCGCCCTGATCGAAATGGGCGACTTCGTCGGCGCGGTGCTCAAGCACTTGCGCAAAGTACCGGTGGATAAACTCAGCCTGTGCGGCGGCTTCGGCAAGATCAGCAAGCTGGCCGCCGGGCACATGGACTTGCACAGCCGCCACTCCAGTATCGACCTGCCGCAACTGGCGCAATGGGCCGCCGATGCGGGGGCCGACCCAGCCCTGCAACAGGCGATCCGCCAAGCCAATACCAGCCAGCAGGCATTGGCCATGGCCAGCGCCGCCGGAGTCGCGCTGGGCGATGCGGTATGCCGGCACGCCCTGGATTTCGCCCGCAGCGTGGTGCCGCCCCAGGTCCAGGTAGAGGTCTTTGCCATCGACCGCCAGGGCGGCATCGTCGGCCACGCCGGAGGTTTCCAATGACCCGTA
>NZ_VYKE01000352.1:0-1679 GCF_032424515.1 Pseudomonas sp. JV245A | reverse complement strand
CCAGGCCACTGGCCTGCACCCGGCGCAACACGGCTTCGGCTGCCTCCTGGGTACTGAAGGCGATGTGGCTCAGGTGCGGCTCAGGGCAATGGGCCTGTTCGATGACGTGCACCAGCGCCGCCTCGCCCTGGTACAACCAGCGCCCGGGAAAGGGAAACGGCGGCCGCCGGCCCGTTTGCAGGCCCAGCAGATCGGCGAAGGCCTGCTGCAACGCCTCGCCCTCGGCGCAGTTGAACGCCAGGTGATCGAAGCGCCAGTTCATAGCAGGCCTCCACCATCGACATCGATCAGGCTCCCGCTGATAAAGCCGTTCTCCATGGCCAGGATAAAGGCCGCCGCCACCTCATCCGGCTGGCCGACGCGGCCCACCGGCAGGTTGGCACCGGTGCGGGCGAACATGGCTTCGCGGGCGTCCTCGGGCATCCCGGCATAGGCTTCGGTGGCGGTGACCCCGGGGCTGATGACATTCACCCGGCGTGGCGCCAGCTCCTTGGCCAGGTGCTTGCCCAGGGCTTCGAGGGCGGCGTTGAGGGTGGTCTTGAGCACTTGCCCGGGGACCATTTTGCGCGACAGCAGGCCCGAGGTCAGGCTGATGCTGCCTTGCGGCGCGAGTGTCGGCAGCGCCGCCTGGACCGCGCGCCACACGCCCCAGAACTTCACCTCAAAAGCCCGCTGGGCATCCAGCAGATCGGTGTCGGCCAGGGGCTTGGCGGCAATGGCCGGACCGGCGCTGATCACCAGGTGATCGAAGGCCCCCACCCTGGCGAACAAGGCCTGGAGACTGGCGGTATCGGTAATGTCCACGGCGATGCTGCAGGCCGATTCCGGCAGCTGTGCCTGCTGGCGCTGCAAGGCCTCGAGGCTGCGCCCCGCCAGTACCACCCGAGCACCACGGGCCGCGGCCTGGCGCGCCACCGCAGCGCCGATGCCGCTGCCGGCGCCAATCACCACCAAGGTTTGCTGGGCCAGGCTTGAGTTGGAAAGAGTCATTGCGATCACCTGCTGCGATTGAAAGTGATTGCATCTTCCCAGCTTGCCAATCGAGGAAAAATCCAGCTAAAAAGCAAAGATCTTTAAAGGATTTTTATTAATGAGCTCGATACTGGACCTGGAAATCTTCGTACGCACCGCCGATGCCGGGAGCATTTCCGCCGCGGCCCGCTCCCTGGGCCTGACCGCCGCAGCCGCCAGCATCGCCCTCAAGCGCCTGGAAACCCGCCTCGGCAGCCGTCTGCTGGCGCGTTCCACCCGCAGCATGCGGCTCACCGAGGAAGGCCGCCGCTACCTGGAAAGCGTGCGCCTGGCCCTGACCACCCTGGAGGACGGCGAGCTGGCGCTCAAGCAGCAGAGCCTGGGCCTGGCCGGGGTGCTGCAACTGTCGGCGCCCTCGGACTTCGGGCGCAATGCCCTGCTTCCCTGGCTCGATGAATTCAAGGCCGAGCACCCGCAACTGCGCCTGCAACTGCGGCTCGATGATCGCCACGCCGACCTGTTCCGCGACGCTGTGGATGTGGCCCTGCGCTTTGGCGTGCCCGAGGATTCCAGCCTGGTGGCCTTGCCGATTCTCCCCGGGCACCGGCGCATCGCCTGCGCCAGCCCGGCCTACCTGGCCCGTTGCGGGGTGCCGCAAAACCCCGAGGCGCTGGCCGGGCACAGCGCCCTGCTGTACCTGCGCAACG
>NZ_VYKE01000351.1:0-1691 GCF_032424515.1 Pseudomonas sp. JV245A | reverse complement strand
CGCTGCAACGCCCACGTGGTCGAGGCGCTGGGCGAGCAGCACCTGCAGGCCGTGCGCATCCGCCAGGGCCGGCGCACCCTGGAAATCCCCTGCGACTACCTGGCCTGCGGCTTCGGCCTGGTACCCAATGTGCGCCTGGCCAACCACCTGGGCTGCCGCCTGGAACAGGGCGCCATCGCGGTCGATCAGCAACAGCGCAGCAGCCTGCCCCAGGTCCTGGCCGCCGGCGAGTGCACGGGCATCGGTGGCAGCGAACTGGCGCTGATCGAAGGTCGGATCGCCGGCTGTGTGGCCAGCGGGCAGGCAGACCAGGCCGCCGAACTGATCCAGCAGCGCCGTCACTGGCAGCATTTTGCCGAGCGCCTGCTGCGGCATTTCGAGCTGCAACCGCAGGTCCTGCAACTGGCCCGAGCTGATACTCTGCTGTGCCGGTGCGAGGATGTGCCCTACGCCGCCGTGGCCGCAGCCCCCGACTGGGCCCAGGCCAAGCTGCAGAGCCGCTGCGGCATGGGCGCCTGCCAGGGCCGGGTCTGTGCCAGCGCGGCCCACCGCCTGTTCGGCTGGGCACCCACCCCGCCACGGGCACCCCTGGTGCCGGCGCGGATCGCCACGCTGCTGCTCGACAGCCAGCAGGCACGCCCCGGCGCCGACAATGCAAACGGCGGCCCCTGAACCCCTTGGCTTTATCGACCCAGATCCATCCCCCAAGCCCCCATAGAGAGAGGCAGACGATGATCGATGGCGCACAGCTGCACCACTTGCCCCGGGCCATCGCCGCCCATGCACCCCGGGACCTCAATGGCCTGCTGGCCAATATGGCGCCGATCACCCCGCTGCTGGACTGCATCCCCAGCGCGGTGTTCTTCATCAAGGACCTGCAGGCCCGCTACCGAGTGGCGAACCTGACCCTGGCCCAGCGCTGCGGTTTCAAGAATGTGCGGCCCCTGCTGGGCAAGACCTCCGCCGAAGTCTTCCCGGCGGTGCTCGGCCCGGTCTACACCGAGCAGGACCAGCGCGTGCTGCGCCAGGGCATCACCATCAAGGGCCAGCTGGAACTGCATCTGTATGGCAGCCGCGAGCCCGGCTGGTGCCTGACCCACAAACTGCCGCTGTACGGGCGTGACAGGCAGATCATCGGCATGGCCGGGATCTCCCTGGACCTGCAGGCCGCCCATGACACCCATCCGGCCTATGAACGCCTGGCAGCGGTGGACCGGCATATCCGCGAGCACTACAGCGAGGCCATCCGCCTGGACGACCTGACCCGCATCGCCAGCCTGTCCACTGCCCAGCTGGAGCGCTACTGCAAGCGCATCTTCCACCTCACGCCACGGCAGATGATCCACAAGGTCCGCCTGGAACACGCTTCGCAGTTGCTGCTCACCGAAGAACCCATCACCGAGGTGGCGCTGCAATGCGGCTACACCGACCACAGCGCCTTCAGCCGCCAGTTCAAGGCCCTGACCGGGCTCAGCCCGCGCCAGTTCCGGCAGAACGCTGCCCGCTAGGGCGGGCTCATTCCTGGCAGAAGGTGCGGTAGTCGAACAGCGGTTCGAAGCCGGCCTTGCGGTAGATCGACAGGCCATCGAGGGAGGCTTCCAGCACGCAGGTCCTGGCCCCCCTGGCCCGGGCGAACGCCAGCACCGCTTGAATCAGCGCCGTGGCATAGCCCTGGCCCTGGCAATCCTGCA
>NZ_VYKE01000350.1:0-1717 GCF_032424515.1 Pseudomonas sp. JV245A | reverse complement strand
GCCAGGCCTGCTCCAGTTGCCGGCGCCGCCAGTGGTCGATGCACAGGCCCCGGGCCACGGTGGCCAGGTAGGAACGCTGGTGGACCTCGTCACGCAGCACCGGCGGGCGCTTGAGCACCCGGACAAAGATGTCGTGGGCCAGGTCGGCAGCGTCCCAGGCGTGATTCAGGCGTCGGCGCAACAACTCGTAGAGCCAGCGGTGATGGGCGTCGTAAAGGCTGTGGACCGAGTCCGGGCTGGCGAGAGGCGTGGAGGGCAAGGAGGCGTGTCCGCTGGCGATCTGGTTGTAAATGGGAATTGATCGCGATTAAAGCAAAAGCCATCGGCCCCTGCAAACGATATCGCCGCGCCCTGGCGCAATCGACCGTGCTTGAGCGGGTGGCCGCGCAGGCAGTCAAGCCTGGCGTGAACAGGACGATAAAAGACTGCGATCGGGGCCATTCAGTGCTTGCTGAATGGGGTTTCTTCAGTGGTATCTTCGCCGGTATTCGCTTGTCATGGCCTGGCGCTGCATTGCGTATCCATGGGGCGGGCGGCAACGTCCGGGGGGTATCGGACGCGCAGCGGCAAAGGGGCGGGGCTTATGCGAAACGTGGGGTTCAAGCTGTTTTTCACCCATCGTCTGGCACTCCTGGCGGGTGCCGAGTCATTACGCTCGATCCGCGAAGGCCTGTTGTGGCTGCTGCCATGCCTGCTGGTCTCGGCGCTGCTGCTGATCCTCGGCCAGTGCGCCCAGGCGTTGGGTGCGCCGCCAGCATTGGTGGAGCTGCTGACCGGCCTGCACAACCGCATCAGTTCGATCATTCCCCTGCTGGTGGCGGCGTCCATCGGCTACATGCTGGCAATCAAATACCGCCTGCCCCAACTGCCGGTGGCCTTCCTCTGCCTGTCCCATGTGGTGATCGCCATCTACCTGCTGCGCGACTACCCGCGGGCGGCGGCGACCTTCGTGCTGTTCATCGCCATCGCCTCGCCCCTGATCAATGTGCCGCTGATGGCCCGGCTCCACCGCCAGCGCTGGACCCGGCTGGTGGACGAGGGGCTGGTGGGGCACAACCTCAAGGGCACCATCAACATGGTGCTGCCGGGGATGGTGACCTCTTTGGTGCTGGTCTGCGTGTTGCAACTGCTGCTGCAGTTCCATGATTTTGCCTACGTCGAGCGGCCGATCGATATCGACAACCTGGACAACCCCTACCTCAACGCGATCTTCCTGACCTCGACCAATTCGCTGCTGTGGTTCTTCGGCATTCATGGCGCCCATGCCATGCAGCCGCTGATGGATGTGATGGACCAGGCCGTGACGCTCAACGCCACGGATCAGGCCGCTGGCCGGCCATTGCGCTATGCCTTGAACAGCGGCCTGCTGGGCTGCTTTGCCTTCATTGGCGGCTCTGGCGGTTCCCTGGCGCTGGTGCTGGCGATCCTCGGTTTCTCGCGCAACCGCTCCATGCGTCTGCTGGCCTTGGCGAGCCTGGCGCTGTCGCTGTTCAACGTCAACGAACTGCTGCTGTTCGGTGTGCCGATCATCCTCAACCCGCGCCTGCTGGTACCGTTCATGCTGGTGCCGATGGTCAATGCCTGCCTGGCGCTGCTGGTGGTGCAACTGGGGTGGGTGAGCCCGGCGCTGGTGAGCCTGCCCTTTACCTCGCCGGTGCTGCTCAATGCCTACCTCAGCACCCAGGGCGACTGGGGCGCGGTGCTGCTGCAAGGGCTG
>NZ_VYKE01000035.1:0-47605 GCF_032424515.1 Pseudomonas sp. JV245A | reverse complement strand
TCTACAGGCCAGCTCCTACAGACCGTGGCCATCAGGCCTTCTTCTTGTAGGCCACACAATCGATCTCGACCTTGCAATCCACCATCATGCTGGCCTGCACACAGGCCCGGGCCGGCGCGTGTTCGGGCTTGAAGTACTCACCGAACACCTTGTTGAAACTCCAGAAATCCCGCGGGTCTTCCAGCCACACGCCAACCCGTACCACATCCTCCAGGCCATACCCGGCCTCTTCAAGAATGGCCACCAGATTGCGCAGCGTCTGATGCGTCTGCTCGACGATCCCACCGTGAATGATCTCGCCATCCAGCGCCGGCACCTGGCCGGACACATGCAGCCAGCCATCGGCCTCGACCGCACGAGCGAAAGGACGCGGCTGGCCACCGCCTGCGGTGCTACCGGTGCCGTAACGGGTGATGCTCATGAGAGGTTCTCCTGGTTGAAGGCTGAGCAGACAAGACCACCCTCGGAAAAACAAAGGCGGCCTGGGTCACACAGCAATAATTCCGCTACAACGGAATTAAATATCAAATAACGGAATAAATTCCGCAGGAGTGTGCCATGGGGAACACGGAACATGACAGGGGGGGCCAGAACAATCGGGCCGGGAGCGACCATGGATCGGCCGTCCAGTTGCACGGCAAACCCGAATACCCTCCCCGCCCCACAGCCCTCTCGTGCTTACGCCTTGAACGTCAGGATCGGCGAAAACCGCGCAATCACCGATACCGTGCCCTCTTCCACCTGGGACTGGATCACCTGGCCAATTTCCTTGTAGGCCCCCGGTGCTTCTTCGATCATCCGCTCTTCCTTGGTGGTGATGCACTCCACGCCCTGCAGGCCGAGGAAGGCCTTGTCCTTCTTGGCCTTGAACACCACCTCGCTGCGCGACATGGAGCGTCCGGCGCCGTGGCTGGCCGAGCGCAGCCAGCGTTCGTTGCCCAGCCCGGTGAGCAGGTAGGAGTCATGCCCCATGCTCCCCGGAATCAGCAGCGGCTGCCCGGCATAGGCCGGTGTGGCGCCTTTGCGGTGGACGTTGCCGCCTTCCTCGCGCAGTACGATGTTGTGCGGTACATCGACAATCAGCGGCGCTTCGATGCCCGCGCCGAACACCTGCCGAGTGCGCTGGCGCACCATTTCGGCGATCAGTGCGCGGTTGGCGTCGGCGTAGTGCGCGGCGCTGTGCATGGCCAGCAGGTACTCATCGGCCATCTCGCCAAACAAGGCGAAGATCTTCGAATCGGGATGCTTGATCCCGGCCGGCCACAGGGCCTTGGCCTTGTCCATCCAGCGTCGGCCTACATAGAAGCCCACGTCGCGAGAGCCGGTGTGGATCATCATCACCACCTGCCCCACGGACAGGCCCTGGGCGAAACAGGCCTGGCGATCCACCAGTTCAGTGACCACCTGGATCTCGACAAAGTGATTACCACCTCCCAGGGAACCCAGGCCCGGGTCGCGAAGGATCTTGCGCGAAAAGTCTTGCAGGGCCTCCGGTGCATAGTCGGCGCTGCCGCGGGCAAAGGACGACTCATGCAGGCCCGAAAGCTCACGCTGCAACTGGGCGAAATCCGCCCCGGCAAACAGCCCGATCGGGTCCTGTTGCTGTACCTGAGCCCAGAAATCCCCCAGCCCCGAAGCAAACAGTGCGCTCATGGCCGTGGGGCTGGTGGGAATATTGCGCGTGCCTTCCAGCAGATCGCCACGCACCAGGGCGGTCCACTTGGCCTTTTGCGCCATGAACTGCTCGTAGTTCAGCCCCAGCTTGTGCAGGCGCATGCCGCAATTGATGTCGGTGCCGATAGCTTGCGGCACCACCATGTCGTGGCTGGTGACGATCACGCTGCCCACCGGAATCGGGCTGCCGGTATGGAAATCCGGCGTGGCGCAGGCGCACTTCACTTCGCCGCCATGGGGGTGGGCGACCTTGGCGAAATCCATCAGTTGCAGGATGGCTTTCTCTTCGATGGCAAAACTGTCGGGCAGCAGCAGATCCACCTTGAGGCCGGCGTCATTGGTGGACGAGATAGAGAGGGAATTGGAATTCAGGCGTTCGATGGCCACCCCGGAACGGGCGAGCTTGTGCTGAATTCTTTTCAGAGGAGTCTTGGTCATTTTTCAACTGCTTTTCTTGGACGCAACAAAACAACCACCCTTTTGGTGGCTGGAATTGTCTGGTCAGCAGCGAAACTTAGACGGCGCGAATAATGGGGGAATGACGCTGTGGATGTAAATAGCCGGGGAGAAATTATTTAAGGAGGCGCCTGGCGAGACGCCTTCGCCAGCAAGCGGGCTCCTACAGAGCTGCGTGGGGTCAGAAGTCGAAGCGCACGCCCTTGATCTGCACCTTCTGCGCCTGGCAGTTGGCGGCAGGTGGGCCAGGGTCTGCTGCCAGAGGAAGCGGCCCTGGGCATAGCTCTGGGTCTTGAGCCGTAGTAACTGCTGTTGCTCGGGGGGCAGACTTGGGGCGGGGAAAATCAGAGTGGCAGCCGGCCAGGGCCAAACTGCTTCTACCTGAACGAACCAGCAGGCGTTCGCTACAGGCCGGCGCGGATTATCCTTGCCCGCTACATGAGATGAAAAGGCCCCAGCGCATGCCGAGACCCTGAACGGCGAAACCGTTCAACGATAACTCATCGTCAAGGTCGCCATCCCACTGACCGTTCCTGGGGTGACTCGCGAAGCGGTCTGGACATAACGTGCGGTCAGTGGAATGTCGTAGCTCGAGACCCCAGCGGAGATATTCCCCGCCCACCATCGATTGACAGAGCCCGAACCGTAGCCGAGAACAGTCGCTCCCTTGAGGATCTGCACCCCCACTCCCGAGGCAGTCGACCCGGCGCTCAGCGACAAGGTGCTGCCCTGGTTAGCCCAGTTGTTCACATCTATGAACGAGACATAAGCCCCGATCGAAGCCCCCGCATCCCCTCCCGAACATGACAGGTTTATTTTGAAGGGCACCGCTTTGGAGGTACTCCCCACTCCGGAAAAGGTCATGTTCGATGTTCGCCCCAGGGGCACTGAAATCTGCGAGCTGGACACATTGCATGTCGGTACTCTGAGCTGCACCGTCACTGCGCTTTTGCCGCTGGTGTAGACCGTCCAGCCTTTGGAGTTGCAGATACCAACGCAGTTGAACGCAACGTTCACCGACCCGTTACCAGCCAAGGTCCCACTCTGGATGTCGCCGATCTTTATGATTTCCAGCCACATGGATTGCTTGTAGGCATCACCCTTGACCCATCTGAGTTTTACGAGTGACTTTCCACTCCCCACCAGATACTGGCTGGACCCGGACTGATTTTCACGCCATCTCCATTTGGCGTTCCACCTGAATCCGACTCCAGCCACATTGCTCAAATAGACATTGTGGTAACCGGGGGCCAGCGTAGCGCCTTGAAGCTTGTAGACCATGGGCTCGGAACTGAATATTTGCGGCCATGGATCCCTCATCGTCGAGTCCACCTCTGCGGTGGTCGCAATGACGTCGCCATTCATGGTTCCTGCACTGATGTAAATGCTGGCAGGCAACTGAATGATCGATGACTCGGGAGAGAACTCCCCGCCGGCATACGCCGGGCCCCCACCCCATAGCGACAACAACAGGACAAGAGCCGAGAGCAGAAGGTTGCGCTTCATGAAAGTACGGTGCCTGTTCAAATGTCCACGACGTTTGGCGCTCTTTCCACTGAGGACGAGGCGACCCAAACTTCGACTTTAAGCCCCCCCGATCACGGCACCTATCAGCCCGAACACAGAACGTTGTCGATAAATCCTCAGGAGCCAAGGACTTATCCTACAAAGCGCTGTTGCAGGGGTCAGCAACACGCCAACGACAGCAGCCCTCCCCCCCTTGCCCAGCAACGAAATGTTCCATTGAGTCGCTGAAATCGGGCTATTCTGCGCGCCCTCCAATACTCATTCGCCTCAGCAAGGACAGCTGCCCATGACCCGCGCCATTACCCTTGTCTGCGACAATTTCGCCGACTGGGAAACCGCCCTGATCAACGCCACCGGCCGTGGCTACTATGGCTTCGACTGCCGTTACGCCTCACCCAAGGGCGCCATCGTGACCTCCATGGGCGGCCTGCGGGTGACCCCGGACCTGGCGTTGGAAGATATTCGTCTGGATGAGGTGGACCTCTTGATGGTCTGCGGCGGGACGGTCTGGCAAAGCCCCCAGGCGCCGGATATCCGCGAACTGCTACGCGCGGCCAAGGAGCGCAAGCTGGTCCTCGCCGGCATCTGCGACGGCACCCGCGAACTGGCCCGGGCCGGGGTGCTGGACCAGCTCAAGCACACCTCCAATTCGGCGGACAACCTGCTGGCGGTGGGTTATGCCGGCGCCGCGCACTACCAGGATGTGCCCCATGCGGTAGCGGACCAGCGCGTGGTCACCGCCCCGGGCAGCGCTCCAGTGAGTTTCATGGCACAGATTCTCGGCGCCCTGGGCATCAGCGACGACAACCTGACCTTCTACCTGGGCCTGCACGCCGCCGAGCACCGCCAGCAAGCCTGACCCTCCCCTGTAGGAGCCGGCTTGCCGGCGAAAGCGATCTCCCGGCCGCCTTGGCTGGCAAGCCAGCGCCTACGCAAGGTAGTGGGTGGGCGGCAGTGCGGGCGTGTGCCGTGGATTATTTCACCAGCCGAAAATTCCGGTGGCCCAACCATGCCGAAAAGTCCGCAGCGCTGAAAATGCTCTCGCCCTCATGCTCGAGGATCGCCAGCCCCGCCAGAAATTCGCTGTCCCGGGTGTAGGCACGGATGCTGGCGCCGAAGGCCAGCACGCCATCCAGGTGACGGGCCAAGGTCAGCGCCGCCTGCCCTAGGCGCTGGTGATCCGCCTGGTCTTTATCCATGGCCGCCAGGCTCAGAATGTCTTCAGGGAGCCATCCCAGTTGCCCGGCCAGCCCGGCATATTCCGCCAGCTCCCCTGGATATTCGGCCCCCATCCCAAACAGCATGGGGCTACCGCCAATGAAGAACGAGCTCGTACCGGCCCAGGGTTGATCCGCAATTGCGGCCAGACAGGCCCGCACCCGGTTTTCGAGCAAGCCATCGATCTGGCGCGGTAAAAGCACCCTGACAGTCGGCCCGGCCATTGAGTCACCTCCTCCAGCGCACCGCATCCGCATCAGGGATAACAGGCGAGCCCTTGTTCGCTGCATCAGCAGGCCTCAATGCTCAAGCCCGCTGCCGGTCAGTGCATTCACCGGACCGGGAGCATAAAAGCCCGTGGTGCAATAGCCAAGCTCAGCGCCTGGAACCATTGACCCCCAACACCTCTTCCAATCGCTTCGCCTCGCCCTCCGTCAACAAGGGCGCAGGCGGTTGAACAAGGCGCTGGCTGGACAGGGCGGGCACCGGGGCCGTTGGTTGGGCCGCCTTCGCAGTACGGCTGCGGCTCGCGCTGCTTTGCGGGTACAGCGCTTCATCCAGGCATTTGTCGCGCATGCCCTGGCTGGACAGGCCGTGGCAACCGGTGCCGTTGGACAGGGCGCGGGCGCCGCAGGTGGCCTTGCTGTCGGGGTCCTTGAGGTCGATGCAGCCCAGGGAACCAAAACCATGGCCCAGTACCGAGGCGGGGTCTTCGGCGCAAGCTGCGCCGGCACACAGGAACAGGGAGGTCAGCACAAGTGCATTTCGCATAGGGGCGCGTCCATGGCTAGCGTAGGTCCCCCGACGCCTTTCCGGCCGCCGGGCAGGTCTGTCGAGGGAAAAAGCCGTTGTAGCAGATGAACATGACCGTTTCCCTTCCCCATAACCACCGCTGTTGCGTGACTAGCGGAAACGCCCCGCCAGGAAGGGTTGCAGGTTCACGCTCGGGGTCAGCCCGCTGGCCTGTTCCGCCACCAGTTGCCCACTGATGGAGGCCAGGGTCAGGCCAACGTGACCATGGCCGAAGTTGTAGTGCACCTGGGGCAGCAGCCGCGACTGGCCGAGCACCGGTTTGCTGTCCGGCAGCGAGGGACGAAAGCCCATCCACCGGGAAACCGGTTCGTGGTGCAGGGTCAGGAAGCGTCGCGCCGCCCGGGCCAGGTAGTGATAGCGGCGCGGGTCCGGCGCGGCGTCGAGGCCGCCGAATTCCACCGTGCCCGCCACCCGCAGCCCTTGGGCCATGGGCGTCAGGTAGAAACCGCCGGCGCCCCAGCACACCGGGCGGCTGAGCAAGCCGCCAGCCTGATCGAACAGCACGTGATAACCGCGCTCGGTGTCCAGGGGAATCTCGTCCCCCAGGCTCTGCGCCAGGCGGCGGGACCAGGCGCCGCTGCACAACACCAGGCGTTCGGCGGGCAGTTGCTCGCCACTGCCGAGGCGGGCAAGCACCCGCTCGCCGTCCTGGGCGCTGCGCTCGACCCCCTGCAACTCATCGCGGCGAAACACTCCACCGCGCTCGATGAAGCACCGCAGCAAGCGCTGGCTCAATGCGAAGGGATCGAGGGTGCGGCTGACCTGGGGCAGTTCCAGCGCCAGGGCCGCACGGGCGTTGAGGGCCGGCTCCATGGCCCGTAGCTCCGGCCCTTGCACCAGGCGCATTGGCACCTCGAACCCCTGGTGATAGGCCAGCATGTCGATAGCGCTCTGCCGCTCGTGGGCCTCGAAGATGTACAGCGAGCCGTCATGGCGCACCAGGTCGTTGGCCCCGGCATCGTCGAACAACGCCTGCCAGGCGCCCATGCAGGGCTTGAGCAGGCTGTGCAGGTCATGGCTGATGGCCTTGACCCGCGGCTCGCTGGAGCTTTGCAAAAAGCGCCATAGCCAGGGGGCGATCCGTGGCAGGTAACCCGGGCGGATCGCCAGCGGGCTGTCGCGCCGCAACAGCATGCCCGGGGCCTGGCGCCAGATGCCGGGGGTTGCCACTGGCTCCACGGCATAGGTGGCGAAGGTACAGGCATTGCCGAAGGAAGTGCCGCTGCCCGGCGGCTGGCGGTCCAGCAGGGTCACCCGCCAGCCCAGGCGCTGCAGCCACAGGGCGCTGGCCAGGCCCACCACCCCGGCCCCCACCACCACGGCGTGGCCGCGTTGTTGCTGACTTGCAATCATGCCGTGCTCCTCATGTGCCGCTGACGACCCGGGTCCACAGGCGAGTGCTCAGGCGCATGCCGGCCGGGGTCATGGTCTTGATCGGGAACAGCGTATCGAGCACCGACTGCGGCGGGTAGGCCGCCGGGTTGCTGCGCAACTGCGGTTCGATGTAGGGCAAGGACGCCGCATTGCCGTTGGCGTACTGCACGAAGTTGCTGATGTTGGCGATCACCTTGGGCTCCAGCAGGTAGTTCAGGTAGGCGTAGGCGTTGTCCAGGTGCGGGGCGTTCCTGGGAATCACCACCATGTCCATGGCCACGGTGGAGCCTTCCCTGGGGATGCTGTAGCCGAGGTTCACGCCGTTTTTTGCCTGCTGCGCGGTGGCCATGGCTTGCAGCACGTCGCCGCTGAAACCCACGGCCACGCAGATGTTGCCGTTGGCCAGGTCGCTGACGTACTTGGCCTGGTGGAAGTAGAGGATCGAGGGGCGGATCGCCTGCAGCGCCGCTTCGGCCTTTTTCAGGTCCGCCGGCTGTTCGCTGTGGGGGTCCAGGCCCAGGGCATTGAGGGTGATGGGCACCATCTGTGTCGGGTTGTCGAGAAAGGCCACGCCGCACTGCTTGAGCTTCTGGATGTTCTCCGGCTTGAACAGCAGCTGCCAGGACTGGGTGACATCGGTGTCGCCGAAGATCGCCTTGATCTTGTCGACGTTGTAGCCGATGCCCACGGTCACCCACATATAGGGAATGCCGTACCTATTGCCCGGGTCGCTGGTTTCCAGCAGCTTCATCAGCTTGGGATCGAGGTTGTTCCAGTTGGGCAGCTTGCTGCGATCCAGGGGCTGGATCGCCCCGGCCTGGATCAGCCGCGGCAGAAAGTGGTTGGACGGGCTGGCCAGGTCATAGCCGCTGCCGCCGGTCATCAGCTTGGCCTCGGTGGTCTCGTTGCTGTCGATCACGTCGTAGGTAGTCTGAATTGCGGTGCGCTGGGTGAACTGGGCCAGGGTGTCCGGAGCGATATAGCCGCTCCAGTTGGCGATGCTCACGGTCTCGGCCGCCTGGACGCTTGCGGCGCACAAGGCCAGGGATAACAGTGCCGTAGTGGTGCGATTGATCATGTTGCCGCCCTCTGTGCTCTTATTATTGCGGCGTTTCATTCGCCGCGACGGTTAACGTTCGTGTCGCGCGCGCTGCACTTCCCAGCCCATGCGCAAGCTTGCTCCAATGTCGAAAAACGGTCGGGGTGGCAGGTAGCCGGGCCGGGCCTGGGACAGCACGTCCCGCAGCAGCGAGGAGTCGCAGCCGGCGGCCATTTCCACCAGCAGCCTGCCCCACAGGGTGCCCCGCGCCACCCCCGAGCCGTTGCAGCCGGCCACCGCGTGCAGGCCTTCGGCGACCCGGCTGAAGTACGGCTCGCCGGAACGGGTGCCGCTCAGGTGCCCGGTCCAGGTGTATTGCAGGTCGGTATCGGTAATGCCGGGAAAGCGCTTTTGCAGGCCCCGCAGGTGTTCCTGGCGGCGCACCGCCAACTGCGCCGGGCCGAGATCGCGCTGGCGATACTCGACGGTGTTGCGCATCAGCAGGCGGCGCCCGGGCAACAGGCGCACCGTGGCCGCCCCGGGCAAGGTGGAGAGCACGCCCCAGCCCTGCTCATCCAGCAGCCGCTGCCAGTGATCTTCCTGCAGGGGCCGGGTGATGCTGGCGCTCAGCTCCAGGGGGAAGGTGCGGCTGTGCCGGACTCCGAGCCGGGGCAGAAAGGCACCGACACAGGCCAGCACCTGGGGCGCCTGGATCTCGCCCTCCCCGGTCACCGCCCGCCAGCCCCGGCCCGGCAGAGGCTGCAGGTCCTGCACCGGGCTGTTCTCGAACACCTCCACCCGCTCCGGCAGGCGCTCCAGCAGGCCCTTGACGTATTTGGCCGGCTGCAGCAGCGCGTTGCCACCGGCGCAGTGGATGGCCCGCTGGTAGAAGCCGCTGCCCAGGCGCTGCTGCAAGGCCGCGCCTTCCAGGTACTGGGCCTGGGCGCCCGCAGCGTTCAGGGTAGCGACTCGGGCGCCGCTGTCCTGCAAGTGCTGCCCCTGGTGCACGGCGAAGTGATAGCCGCCAGCGTCGAACTCGCACTCGATGCCCAACTCGTCAATGCGCCGGCGCACCTCTTCACCGGCAGCGATGCCGATGCCGCAGGCAAGCTGATAGGCCGAGTGGCCGGGCCGGCCCAGCAACTCATCGGCGCCGGGCAATTCATGGCTGACCACAAACCCCGAGTTGCGCGCCGAAGCCCCCTGGGCCGCCCGCTGGCGATCCAGCAGGACGATGCGTTGCTGGGGCAACATCCGCGCCAGGGCATGGGCCGCCGAGAGGCCGGTGATGCCACCGCCAATGATCAGCCAATCGGCTTTCTGTAGGCCCTTGAGGGTTGGCCGCTGGGAAGTCTGCCCTGCCAGGGCGATCCAGCCACATACATTGTTCAAAGCCTGTCACTCCTGCACAATCCATGCGCCCGGAGCATTCAACAGAACACTCAACCCGGCGCCACATGCCTACAATCTATGGATATGACGGCTTTATTTCGAACGTTATTAATTCATCCATCTATTCGGAAAACGCATGGATAACCCTCTTCGACTGCCCTCGTTGCAGGCCCTGCAGACCCTGGTCAGCGTGGCCCAGACCCACAGCTTCACCGAGTCCGCGGCGCGCCTGCACCTGACCCAGAGCGCGGTGAGCCGGCAGATCCAGCAACTGGAGGAGCACTATGGGGTCAGCCTGTTCGAGCGCAGCAGCCGAAGGGTCTCGCTGACCGAACAGGGGCGCGATGTCTGCACGGTGGCCACCCAAGTCCTGAGGTCCCTCGGCTCCCTGCAGGAACGCCTGGCCCCGGCGCCCCTGGACCGGCCGTTTCGCATCCGCATCTTTGTCTCCCTGGCGGTGCGCTGGTTGCTGCCGCGGCTCAGCGGTTTCTACGCCGCCAACCCCGGGCTGTGCCTGTCGATCGAGACCGTGGGCGGGGCCACGGTAGACCCCGGCGGCGATTGCGACGCCTATGTGCTGTACCTGCCGGAAGGCCTGGACGAGCGGCCGCTGACCCCGCTGTTCGACGAATACCTGGTACCGGTGTGTGCCCCAACGCTCAGTGACGGGCAATTGCCGCCGCGCTCCCTGGAGGAACTGGCCGGGCACGCGCTGATCCACGGCTCTACCAGCCGCCAGGAATGGACCGCCTGGCTGCAGGCCCAGGACGACCAGACACCCCACAGCTACAAGCACCTGCTGTTCAACCTCGACGACCTGGCCCTGGACGCCGCGGCTCGGGGGCTGGGGGTGGCCATGACGGACCTGATCCTGGCCCAGGACTCGATTGCCCGGGGCAGCCTGCTGATCCCCTTTGGCCAGGCGCTCAAGACCGGCGGGGTCTATGCCCTGTGGCTACGCGACAGCGGCGCCGCGCATCCGGCCTGCGAAACCGTATTGAACTGGTTCCAGGCTCAGGCAGCCGAACGGGATCTGCCCGCGGCACGAGGCCTGGCTGGGGCGATTGCAGCAGCCCTGCCCACCCTGGGTGGCAGTAAATCCCAGGCTGAATGACTGGACCAGGCCCTGCTGCTCATGGGCCTGGGCAAACAACATTGAAGGGCCGATGAACACAGCCCGGGAAAGCTCGAGCGCCGCCGGCGCTCAGCTGTAGAGCGTCACCATTGCCCAGGCAAAACACGCCAGCACCAGGGCCATCCCCACTACATATACCGCTAAAGCACGACCCACAGCATCACTCCACGAACCAGGCAGTCATCAACACACTCACTCTCGGGGTGAGTCATGGCGCGCATTCTAGCAGCGCGCGACGTCATTTTGACACGAGCCTCTAAGCCTGATTAAAAGCCTCCCGACAAATGGTACAGGCGTCAATTTAATGGCTTAAATCAGCCTGATTCTTCTTAACGGGCAGCCGAACTGCGAAACATCATCTTGCATTGCGCCCAGTGTTTTCTTTCCGCCGAGAAACCTGCTGCCTCCGGAATCAATGCAAGCCCCCTTTTCCCGCTAAACCGCGAACCTGAGCGCTATCAGCGCCTGCACTCCTGGTTGGACAAGAGTGATTCTCACTGCTTTGATCTCAACGCCAGGTCCGGTTTTCACAATCCCAGGGAGGGGTCCATGTCGTTCAAGGTCATGATGGTTTTCGGTACACGTCCTGAGGCGATCAAGATGGCACCACTGGCTCGGGTTCTAAGGCACTGGCCAGGTATCGAGCTGCACATCTGTTCCACCGGCCAGCACCGGGAAATGCTCAAACAGGTACTCGACGCCTTTGAGCTCGAGGTCGATGTGGACCTGCAAGTGATGACCCAGGGCCAGACCCTCAACGGCTTGTCGCAGCAACTGCTGATCCACCTGGACACCAGCTACGAGCGCCTGCAACCGGACATCGTGCTGGTCCATGGCGACACCACCACCAGTTTTATCGCCGCCCTCGCTGCCTTCAACCGGCGGTTGCCCATTGGCCACGTCGAGGCCGGCCTGCGCACTGGCAACCTCCAGGCACCCTGGCCCGAAGAAGCCAACCGGCGCCTGACCGGGGTCATCGCCGACCTGCACTTCACCCCGACCGCCAGGTCCGCAACCAACCTGCTGCGGGAAAACGTGCCCGCTGAAAACATCGAGGTCACCGGCAACACGGTGATCGACGCGCTACTGTGGATGCGCAACCGGCAGAAGCACACCCACTGGCGCCCCGCGGCCAACTCGCCCCTGGCGGTGCTCGACGACAGCCGGCGCATGGTGCTGATCACCGGCCACCGCCGGGAGAACTTCGGTGACGGTTTCCGCGATATCTGCAAAGCCCTGGCAACCCTGGCCGAGCGCTACCCGGACGTGCAGTTCGTGTACCCGGTACACCTCAACCCCCAGGTGCAGAACGCGGTGTACGGCCTGCTCTCGAACAAGCCGAACATCTACCTGGTAGCGCCCCAGGACTATCAGCATTTTGTCTGGCTGATGGGACGTTCGCACTTCATCCTCAGCGACTCCGGCGGCGTCCAGGAAGAGGCCCCGGCCATCGGCAAGCCCTTGCTGGTGCTGCGCGAGGTCACCGAGCGGCCGTCGGTGCTGGAAGGCGGCACCGTGCTGCTGGTGGGCACCGATCGCGAGCGCATCGTGCACCACGCCAGCGAACTGCTGGACGATGCACAGCTGCATGCCCGCATGAGCCGCGTGTACAGCCCCTACGGTGACGGCCGCGCCAGCGAACAAATCGCCCGCCGCCTGTGCACCTGGCTGGAGGCCCAAGCCCCCCGTACTCCGGCATGAGCCCGGGCAGCCTCCGCAGCCCGCAGTCGCAAAACGTCCAGTTGGCCATATGGCTCCACACTCTGTGCGAGAACTGGAAGCTACCGGTCACTGGCAGGTACCTGCCGATTGAACTGGACGACCTACACTTTCAAGCAGCGGATCGTCGCGCCCCCTCCAACCCCAGCGCGGTGTTCTCCCTGCGCTATCGCCCCTGGGGCAAGCCGCTGCTGGATCATCAGCTCACACCCAAGGCCCGCGATGTTCAGAACCCTTGAAGAACAAGTGCTCAAACAGGCCGCTCCGGCGGCCTTGAAGCTTGAATTCGCGCAACATGATTTCGAACGCCTGCGCAGCTTCTGCGTCCTGATCTACACCGCCAGCATCCTGATCTGGCTGATCTTCGACCTGATCGTCAGCTTTCCCGGGCAGCAGGGCTTCACCGCCTATTCGATGGTCTTTCTGAGCATTCTGTCCTTCACCACCATCATCCTCGGCTTCACCCGCCAGGACCGGCACTTCCAGTGGATCAACCTGCTGTTCGTGCTGACCATCACCATCGGCGTACGCCTGGTGATCGAGGGGCTGCCCATCGACCAGCGCCCGGTCTGGCTGATTCTCGGGGCGTCGAGCATGCTCTACGGCGCCTCGGTGATGCCTCTGCGACGCTGGTCGTTCGTCAGCGCCATCTTCATCACCTGGCTGGTGCTCAATCCGTTCTGGCGCACCAGCACCACCCTGCAGGAACTCAAGGGGCTGCTGGTGCTGGTGTACGCATTGTTCCTCAGCGCATTGACCCTCTACAGCTTCATCACCCTGCGCCGGGCCCGGCTGCACAACTACATCATGTCCAAGTTGCTGCTGGACCAAGCCTACCTCGACACCCTCACCGAGATCCCCAACCGCCGCTCGTTCATGGCCCGCGCCGGCCAGCGCCTGCAGGCTCTGCCCCGGGAGCACGACCATTACCTGGCGATGGTCGACATCGACAACTTCAAGAAGGTCAACGATGTGCACGGGCATGACATCGGCGACGAAGTGCTCAAGCGCATCGCCGCCGATATCAAGGGAGTAATGAGGGATTTCGACTATGCCCGCCTGGGCGGCGAGGAGTTCGCCATCTACCTGGCCGACGTGCCCCGCGCGGATGTGGAGGCGCTGGCCGCGCGGCTGTGCCAGGTAGTGCGCGACCAGCCGACCCCGCACCCGGTGACCATCAGCATGGGCCTGGCCCGGGTCGAGCCTGGCGAAACCCTGAACCAGGCCTTGATCAAGGCCGACCAGGCGCTGTACGAATCCAAGCACGGCGGCAAGGATCGCTACACCTTCCATCCAGCCGCCAGGCCCGCACCACCCGCGTAGGAGCTGGCTTGCCAGCGAAGAGGCCCCAGTGTCAGTCCACGCTCCTGCGCGACAGCAGCACCTGGGTTACCCGGCGCTCTTCCACTGCCCTGACCTGCAGGCTCCAGCCCGCCCACTCCACCCTATCGCCCTTGACCGGCAGGCGGTCCAGCAGGCTCATCACCAGACCGGCCAGGGTCTGGTAGTCCTCGGTGGGTTCAGCGCCGAAGCCGGTCCGCTGGCGTACCTGAGGCAGGTTCAGCGCACCATTGACCAGGAACCCGCCCTCTTCTTCGATCACATCCGGGCCTTCGATCTCGCTGGCATCCGGCAGCTCGCCGGCAATGGATTCGAGAATGTCGGTCATGGTCAGGATGCCCATGAAGTCACCGAATTCGTTGATCACAAAGGCAATGTGAGTGGACGCCTGGCGCATCTGTTCCAGGGCGTTGAGGATCGAAAAGCTGTCCAGCAGGTTGATGGTCTTGCGCGCCAGATGCTCAAGGTTCGGCTCGCTGCCCGCCAGGTACTCCTTGAGCAGTTCCTTCTTGTGCACGAAGCCCAAAGGCTCATCCACCGCGCCATCGCGAATCAGCGGCAGGCGCGAGTACGAAGAATGCATCAGCTTGGTACGAATACTCTCCGGGCTATCCGTAAGGTCGATGCAGTCGACCTCGGCACGCACCGTCATCAGGCTGCGGATCGGCCGCTCCGCCAGTTGCAGCACACCACTGATCATCACCCGCTCACGGCGGTCGAACAGCTCGCTGCTGGGGGCCTCATCAGTTTCCAGCAAGTCGGCAATTTCCTCGCCCACTTCTTCCGCCGCCAGCCTGCGCCCACCCAGCAGGCGCATCACCGCATAGGCCGTGCGCTCGCGCATCGGCCGCAGGCCCTGCATGGATTTCTTGCGCCGGGCCCGGGCGATCTGGTTAAACACCTCGATCAGGATCGAGAAGCCGATGGCCGCATACAGGTAACCCTTGGGAATATGGAAACCCAAGCCTTCCGCGGTCAGGCTGAAGCCGATCATCATCAAGAAGCCCAGGCACAGCATGATCACCGTCGGGTGCGCGTTGACGAAACGAGTCAGCGGCTTGCTGGCGACGATCATCACGCCGATGGACACCACCACCGCGATCATCATCACCGACAGGTGCTCGACCATGCCCACCGCGGTGATCACCGCGTCCAGGGAGAACACCGCATCGAGCACCACGATCTGCGCCACGATCGGCCAGAACAAGGCGTAAGTGGTACTGCCGGCGCGCTGGCTGACATGGCCCTCCAGGCGTTCATGCAACTCCATGGTGGCCTTGAACAGCAGGAACACACCACCGAACAGCATGATCAGGTCACGCCCCGAGAAGCTGTGCTCGAAGACCTCGAACAGCGGCTGGGTCAGGGTCACCATCCACGAGATGCTGGCCAGCAGGCCCAGGCGCATCAACAACGCCAGGGACAGGCCGATGATCCGCGCACGGTCGCGCTGCTCGGGCGGCAGCTTGTCCGCGAGGATGGCGATAAACACCAGGTTGTCGATGCCCAGCACCAGCTCCAGGACGATCAGGGTCAAAAGGCCAAGCCAGGCCGTGGGGTCTGCGATCCATTCCATAACGACGACTCAAGTGCTCCGGAAAATTCAAACGGCCAGGCGCGACGCAGCGCCAAGGTGCAGGGGCTGCAAAACCTCGGGTACGGGCGGATAAAGGCAGGAAGTGGCAAGTGCCAGGCAAGTGCAACCGGGAGAATGGCTGCCTGAGCGTCTGGGGCTCAGGGCCGCCGGATGGCGCGAGAAGTCATGGGGCAAAGCGAGGAAAGAGCGCCGACTGGGGGGCTCCGAGAGCGTGTTCATGCAAGTCCTGAAGGAAAAAACGGACTTGGAGATTACAGGGAGGGCAAGGCGATTCCCCAGCGGGAAATCATTACAAGATTTTATCCGGCCCGCGTCTCTGACGCAGGCCGGCACCGCTACAACTGCTCGGAAATCTCGATCAGGTTCAGGTCCGGGTCCCGCAGGTACACCGAACGGATCGGGCCGGTGGCGCCGGTGCGCGGCACCGGCCCTTCGATGATCGGCCAGTTGGCCTGTTGCAGATGGGCAATCACCTGGTCCAGGGGCACGCTGGCGATGAAGCACAAATCCAGCGCCCCCGGCACCGGCAGGTGGGCCTTGGGTTCGAACTCCTGGCCGCGCACATGCAGGTTGATCTTCTGGTTGCCGTACTTGAAGGCCTTGCGCCCGCCGGCAAAGGTTTCCAGTTGCATGCCCAGCACGCGGACGTAGAAATCCTCGGCGGCAATCGGGTCGATGGTGGTCAGTACCAGGTGGTCAAGGTGGTCGATCATCGAAGACGCGGCTCCTGAAGCGAAAGGAATGGCCCGGGGATTATGCGACCCGGGCCGTCGCTTGAACATGCCCCATCAGGCTTTGCCGCGGTACTCGCGCCGTACCTGCTCGATGTAGCGCACCACCGCCGGTGCCTGCTCGAAACGCCGGTGGATCAGCGACAGCCAGGACGTCGCCGAGCTGCCGCCAATCGGCCGGTACAGCACATGGGGCAGGCTGATGTGGCCCACCACCGACTCCGGCACCACTGCCACGCCCTGCCCCAGGGACACCAGGGCCAGTACCGCCACCAGGCCGCCGGGCTGGGGGCCCAGCTTGGGGGCGTAGGCACCCTGGGCCGCCACCTGCAAGGTGCCGCTGATCTGCTCCGGAAGAATGAAGGTTTCATTGAGCAGGTGTTCGGAGGCGATCTGCGGCAGGCGGCACAGCCAGGATTCATCGGACAGCGCCAGGACAAAGCCCTCGGCGTCCAGGCGAATGGCCTCGACCCCTTCCGGCAATGTCATGGGCGAGCGAATGTAGCCCACGTCCAGGCGACCATCGGCAATCCGCGCCGGCAGCGTCGCCATCGGGCACTCCCGCACGTTGAGGCTGACGTCCGGGCAGTCGCGGCCAAAGCCCTGCACCTGTTTCTGCAACAGCCCGCAATACACCGCCGAGGCCACATAGCCCAGTTCGATATGGCCGATCTCGCCGCGCCCGGCACGCTGGGCATTGCGCTGGGCAAACTCGAACTGGCGCACCGTGGCCTCGGCTTCCAGCAGCAGGGTGGCGCCGGCCTCGGTCAGGCTGACTTCGCGTTGCTGGCGCAGGAACAGCCGGGTGCCAAGGGTGTTCTCCATGTCCTGGATCTGCCGGCTCAGGGTGGGCGGGGCAATCCCCAATTGCTCGGCGGCGCGGGTGAAATTGCGCTGCCGGGCCACCGCCAGGAAGTAGCGAAAGTGACGAATTTCCATGATGGGCATTAGCTCAAAGGTAATGAACTGGTCGCCAGCAGCTAACAAAGACCGCGAAAGGCCGGGATAAGCTGAGCGAACCTTCACAGTAGAGAGCCTCTGCCATGCGCGTCAAACCCCTGCTTCTGGCAATGATCACCTGCTGCGTGCTGCAGACCGCGGCCGCCGAGGACAGCCGCCCCGTCATTGCCCACAAGGCAATCCTTACCCTGGACAACGCCCAGCGCCTGCTCAGGGCCGCCCAGCAAACCGCCCAGGCCAAGGGCTGGCCCTGCGCCGTGGCAATCGTCGACGACGGCGGCTGGCCGATACTCGGCGCACGCATGGACGGCGCCCCGGTGGTGGCCGGAGTCGAGCTGGCCCAGGGCAAGGCACGCACCTCGGCGCTGTTCAAGCGGCCTTCCGGGGATCTGGAAAACGCCGTCAATGGCGGCCGCCCCGCCGCCCTCAGCGCCGGCCTGGTGATGATGAAAGGCGCCCAGCCGATCATCGTCGACGGCCAGGTGATCGGCGCCATCGGGGTCAGTGCCGACACCCCGGCCCACGACGATGAAATCGCCCTGGCCGCCCTCGCCACCCTCAGTCGGCAGGCCACGCAATGAACCGCTCCGTCAACCCGCGCCTGACCCTGCTCACCGCCTCCGGGGTCTGTTCGCTGATCGTTCTGGACACCAACATCGTCGCCGTGGCGCTGCCGAGCATCGCCCGTGACCTGGGGGCCAACTTCGCCGATATCGAGTGGGTGGTCAGCGCCTACATGCTGGCCTTCGCCGCCCTGCTGCTGCCCGCCGGCAGCCTGGCCGACCGCTTCGGCCGCAAGCGCACCCTGCTCTGCGGCCTGGGCCTGTTCATCCTCGCCTCCCTGGGCTGCGGCGCGGCGCCCAACGCCCTGCTGCTGGACATCGCCCGGGCGCTCAAGGGGGTGGGCGCGGCGCTGCTGCTGACCTCGGCCCTGGCCTCCATCGGCCATACCTTCCACGACGAAGTGGAACGGGCCAAGGCCTGGGCCTTCTGGGGCGCCTGCATGGGCATGGCCATGACTGCCGCGCCCACGGTCGGCGGGCTGATCACCGAGTACTTCGGCTGGCGCTGGATCTTCTACTTCAACCTACCGGTGGGTGCGTTGCTGCTGTGGAGTGTGCTGCGCAACGTGCCGGAATCCCGGGATACCCAGGCGGCGCGCCTCGACCCCTGGGGCAGCCTGGCCTTCAGCGCCAGCCTGCTGTGCCTGATCTGGGGCCTGATCGAGGCCAACCGCATCGGCTGGAGCCACCCGGCCACCACCACCCGCCTGCTGGCAGGCGTGGCGCTGCTGGGGCTGTTCGTGCTGATCGAGCGGCTGCAAAGCCGGCCCATGGTGGACCTGCAACTGTTCCGCCACCCGCGCTTCATCGGCGCCCTGCTGGGCATGTTCGCCTACGCCGGCTGTGCCCAGGTGATGATGACGCTGCTGCCCTTCTACCTGCAGAACGGCCTGGGCTTCTCGGCCATCGCCTCGGGCCTGGGCATGCTGCCCTTCGCCCTGACCATGCTCATCTGCCCGCGGATCGGCGCACGCCTGGCCGGGCGCTATGCGCCGGCCACGCTGATGGCCGCAGGGCTGACCCTGGTGGGCTGCGGCAACCTGCTCAGCGCCTGGGCGGTACACGCCGGGGGCTACCTGAACTTCGCCCTGGCAATCGCCGTGACCGGCGCCGGGGCCGGCTTGCTCAATGGCGACACGCAGAAAAACATCATGGCCTGCGTGCCGCGGGAACGCACCGGCATGGCCTCGGGCATGAGCACCACCATGCGCTTTAGCGCCATCATGCTGGCCATCGGGGTGTTCGGTGCGCTGCTGGCCAGCCATACCCAGCAGCTCTTGCAGGGCAGCCTGCACGCCGTGCCCGGGCACTGGCTGGAGCAGGCACCGGAGATTGCCTCACGGGTGGTGGCCGGGGACATGCAGGGCGCGATGGCCGGCTTGCCGCCCGATGCCCGGGCCCTGGTCGAGCCCCTGGCCCGGCAGGCCTTTGTCGGTGGTTTCGGCCTGGTGCTGACGGTGGCCGGGATGCTCGCCCTGCTCGGCGCCCTGGTGGTGGGCCGGCTGATGCGCAATCCACTGCCCCAGGCATTGGGGCTGACGCTGAAGCTGCAATAGCCCAGGCACTGCACAAACCGCTGCCGCGCCTGCGGCAGCGGTCCTGGCCCGCCCGCTTGCAATTTCACAACACTCGTTCAATTGCTGGGGCAATCCGCCACGGTTAAGGTGCGCCCTTCGCAACGCCCCATTGAATGGATAACGAGGTGAGCGTGAAGCCTTCAAGCGTGATCGTGGTGGGCGCCGGGATTGTCGGCGCCGCCATTGCCTACCACCTGGCCCGCCAGGGCACGCAGGTGACCGTGCTGGAACAGGACAGCCCGGGCTCGGGCGTCACCCGCCACTCCTTTGCCTGGATCAACCCCCACGGCGAGTTCCCGGCAGCCGCCCGCGCCCTGCGGGCCCAGGCGCTGGCAGACTACCGCCGCCTGCAGCACGAACTGCCGGCCTTGCAGATCCGCTGGTCCGGCGCGCTGACCTACGGCGCGGCCGACCAGCAAGCGCCAGATACCGACGAGCCAACCGCCGAGGCCTCGACCCGGTGGCTGGACCGGGCCGGGGTTGCCCAACTGGAACCCCACCTGCAAGTGCTGCCGGAGCGTGCCCGCTATGCACCCGGCGAAGGCAGCCTGGACCCGGTGGCCGCCACCCGCACCCTGCTCGATGCGGCCTGCACCCACGGCGCCCGGGTGTTCGACCAGACCCGGGTACTTGGCTTGCGGGTCGAAGGCCAGCGGGTACTCGGGGTAAACACCGCCGCCGGGCTCCACCGTGCCGACCAGGTGCTGCTCGCCAGCGGCTGCGCCACCCCGGCCCTGCTCGCGCCCCTGGGTATTCAGTTGCCGGTGCAGGCCTCGCCGTCGATCCTGATCCGCATCAATGCGCCACCGGGCCTGGTCAAGACCCTGGTCTCCAACAGCCAGCTGGAAATCCGCGAAGCGGCGGACGGCAGCCTGCTGCTGGCCGAGGACTATATCGATGCCCAGGGTCCACTGGGGCCCGAGGCCATCGCGCAACAGGCCCTGGCCAGCATCCGCCAGCTGTTCCGTGGCGCCCAGGCCATCACCTTGCGCAGCGTGGAAGTCGGCCTGCGGCCGATGCCCGGGGACCAACTGCCGATCATCGGCCCCAGCACCCGCTACCAGGGCCTGTACCTGGCGGTGATGCACGCCGGCGTGACCCTGGCCCCCACGGTGGCGCGCCTGATCAGCCAGGAACTGCTGCACGGGCAAACCTGCGCCGAACTGGCCGCCTGCCGACCGGCACGCTTCGCCTGAACACCAGCCCCTGTCGCCACACCGCGGCAGGGCCTGCAAGATTTCACGGAATCATCCGCACTCGCCTGTTGTCCTCTTTTGATTGCACGACTTCTTAAGCGGACCGCAGGAGCTCTTCATGGCGAACATCACCATCGCCCAGCAACTGGCAACCACCCTTGAACAGGCCGGGGTCAAGCGTATCTGGGGGCTGACCGGCGACAGCCTCAACGGCCTCACCGACGCTCTGCACAGCATGCAGACCATCGAGTGGATGCATGTGCGCCACGAAGAGGTGGCCGCCTTTGCCGCCGGCGCCGAAGCCGCCGCCACGGGGCAACTGGCGGTGTGCGCCGGCAGCTGCGGGCCGGGCAACCTGCACCTGATCAATGGCCTGTTCGACTGTCACCGCAACCATGTGCCGGTACTGGCCATCGCCGCACAGATCCCCTCCTCGGAGATCGGCCTCGACTATTTTCAGGAAACCCACCCTCAGGAGCTGTTCAAGGAGTGCAGCCACTTCGTCGAACTGGTGAGCAACCCGGCGCAGATGCCCGAGGTGCTGCACCGGGCCATGCGCAGCGCGATCCTCAACCGCGGCGTGGCGGTGGTGGTGATCCCCGGCGACGTGGCCCTGCAGCAGGTACCCGCCGCCAGCAAGCCATGGCCGGCCCTGCACGCACCGCGCACCCTGCCCGCCCCCCACGACCTGGACAAACTGGTGGAGCTGCTGAGCCAGAGCAAGGCCGTGACCCTGCTCTGCGGCAGTGGCTGCGCCGGTGCCCACGATCAGGTGGTGGCCCTGGCCGACGCCCTCGGCGCACCGGTGGTGCATGCCTTGCGCGGCAAAGAGCATGTGGAATGGGACAACCCCTTCGACGTCGGCATGACCGGCCTGATCGGCTTCAGCTCCGGCTACCACGCCATGCTCAACTGCGACACCCTGGTGATGCTCGGCACCGACTTTCCCTATCGCCAGTTCTACCCCAGCGACGCCTGCGTCATACAGATCGACCGCAACCCCCAGGCCCTGGGCCGGCGAGTGCCGCTGGACCTGGGGATCGCCGCCGACGTCGGCGAAACCCTCGCCGCACTGCTGCCGCGCCTGCCCTATAAGGGCGACCGCCGCTTTCTCGAAGAATCCCTCAAGCACTACGCCAAGGCGCGCCAGGGCCTGGACGACCTGGCCCAGCCCTCGCCCGCTGGCCGGCCGATCCACCCGCAGTACCTGACCCGGCTGCTCAGCGAACTGGCAGACCAAGACGCCATTTTCACTGCCGACGTCGGCACCCCCACGGTGTGGGCCGCGCGCTACCTGAAAATGAACGGCCAGCGGCGCCTGCTGGGCTCTTTCAACCACGGCTCCATGGCCAACGCCATGCCCCAGGCCATGGGCGCCCAGGCCGCCTTCCCCCAGCGCCAGGTGATCTCGCTGTCCGGCGATGGCGGCTTCAGCATGCTGATGGGCGACTTCATCTCCCTGGCCCAGCTCAAGCTGCCGGTGAAGATCGTGGTCTACGACAACGCCTCCCTGGGCTTCGTGGCCATGGAAATGAAGTCCGCCGGCTACCTGGACACCGGCACCGACCTGCACAACCCGGACTTTGCCGCCATGGCCAACGCCATGGGCATTCTCGGCCTGCGGGTGGAAAACTCCGAAGAACTGGAAGGCGCCCTGCGCACCGCCCTGGCCCATGACGGCCCGGTGCTGGTGGACGTGGTCACCGCCACCCAGGAACTGGCCATGCCGCCGGCCATCAAGCTGGAACAGGCCAAGGGCTTCAGCCTGTACATGCTCAAGGCGGTGATGAGCGGGCGTGGCGACGAGGTGATCGAACTGGCCAGGACCAATTGGCTCAAGGACAGTTGGTTCAAGATCACCTAGAAAGGCTCTACCCCCGGGCATGCCATCGCAGCCTCTAATGCACCCACATTAGAGGCCTGTGTCCATGAAAAGGGTGGCAGTAGCATCCATCGAGGGTGGCGTTGGGAAAACCACCACCTCCGCAGGCCTCGCCTCTTATCCATTAAGACAAGACGTTTCGACTGCACGCCAACGGATTGGCCGTAAGCACAAGCGGGACAAGGAAGCCGTCAGGCTCTGTCAGTGATCCGATCATTTTTGAGCGGCTCGCCTCTTTCAAGATCGGCAGCGGATGAAGGCATGCCCAAACGTCAGCCCCCCCTCAGCGGCCGACTGATCAGGCGCAAAAAACCTACGCAATATTTTCCTTTAGACCAAATGCCTTTGCTTTTTTGAATGCTAATTCGGAAACGGAAGGTGCATCGCTTTTCCGGCAGGCTAGAGTCTAAATCCGACAAGCACATTGATGTGCCTCTTGCACGGATGCACAGAGACTGGCGGCCTTCCCCTCCTCACAGACAGCCCGCCTCGAAACAGGGAGTGTTATGAACAAGCCAATCAAGAATATCGTCATCGTGGGCGGCGGCACCGCGGGCTGGATGGCCGCTTCGTACATCGTCCGGGCGCTCCAACAGCAGGTAAACATCACGCTCATCGAGTCTGCGGCGATCCCCCGGATCGGCGTGGGCGAGGCGACCATCCCGAGTTTGCAGAAGGTGTTCTTCGACTTCCTCGGGATACCGGAGCGGGAGTGGATGCCCCAAGTGAACGGCGCCTTCAAGGCCGCGATCAAGTTCGTGAACTGGAGAAAATCTCCCGACCCATCGCGCGAAGATTACTTCTACCACTTGTTCGGCAGCGTGCCGAACTGCGACGGCGTGCCGCTTACCCACTACTGGCTGCGCAAGCGCGAACAGGGCTTCCAGCAACCGATGGCGTACGCGTGCTACCCGCAGCCCGGGGCCCTCGACGGCAAGCAGGCACCTTGCCTGGCCGACGGCACCCGCCAGATGTCCCACGCGTGGCACTTCGACGCGCACCTGGTGGCCGACTTCTTGAAGCGCTGGGCCGTCGAGCGCGGGGTGAATCGCGTGGTCGACGAGGTCGTGGAGGTTCAACTGAACGACCGCGGCTACATCTCCACCCTGTTAACCAAGGAAGGGCGGACGCTGGAGGCGGACCTGTTCATCGATTGCTCCGGCATGCGGGGGCTCCTGATCAATCAGGCCCTGAAGGAACCCTTCATCGACATGTCCGACTACCTGCTGTGCGACAGCGCGGTCGCCAGCGCCGTGCCCAACGACGACGCGCGCGAGGGGGTCGAGCCTTACACCTCCGCGATTGCCATGAACTCGGGATGGACCTGGAAGATTCCGATGCTGGGCCGGTTCGGCAGCGGCTACGTCTTCTCGAGCAAGTTCACCTCGCGCGACCAGGCCACCGCCGACTTCCTCAAACTCTGGGGCCTCTCGGACAATCAGCAGCTCAACCAGATCAAGTTCCGGGTCGGGCGCAACAAGCGGGCGTGGGTCAACAACTGCGTCTCGATCGGGCTGTCGTCGTGCTTTCTGGAGCCCCTGGAATCGACGGGAATCTACTTCATCTACGCGGCGCTTTACCAACTCGTGAAGCACTTCCCCGACACCTCGTTCGACCCGCGGTTGCGCGACGCATTCAACGCCGAGATCGTCTACATGTTCGACGACTGCCGAGACTTCGTCCAGGCGCACTATTTCACTACGTCGCGCGAAGACACGCCGTTCTGGCTCGCGAACCGGCACGAACTGCGGCTCTCGGACGCCATCCAGGAAAAGGTTGAGCGCTACAAGGCCGGGCTGCCGCTGACCACCACCTCGTTCGACGATTCCACGTACTACGAGACCTTCGACTACGAATTCAAGAACTTCTGGTTGAACGGCAACTACTACTGCATCTTTGCCGGCCTGGGCATGCTGCCCGACCGGTCGCTGCCGCTCCTGCAGCACCGACCGGAGTCGATCCAGAAGGCCGAAGCGATGTTCGCCAGCATCCGGCGCGAAGCCGAGCGCCTGCGCACGAGCCTGCCGACGAACTACGACTACCTGCGGTCACTGCGTGACGGCGCGCAGCTGTCGCGCAACCAGCACGGGCCGACGCTCGCGGCTCAGGAACGCCAGTAGTGGAACGCACCTTGAACCGGGTATCCGCATTCGCGGCCACACACGCTGCCGTGGCGGCCTGCGATCCACTGCAGGCGCGCGCGCTGGTTCTGCAGCTGCCGGCCCTGAACCGTGACAAGGACGTGCCCGGCATCGTCGGCCTGCTGCGCGAATTCCTCCCGGTGCGCGGCGTGCCCTCCAGCTGGGGCTTCGTCGAAGCCGCCGCCGCGATGCGGGACATCGGTTTCTTCCTGGGGTCGCTCAAGCGGCACGGACATGAGCCCGTGGACCTGGTGCCCGGGCTTGAACGGGTGCTGCTCGACCTGGCACGGGTGACCGACTTGCCGCCGCGCGAGACACTCCTGCATGTGACGGTCTGGAACCCGGCGGCGGCCGATGCGCAGCGGAGCTACACCGGGCTGCCCGACGAAGCGCACCTGCTCGAGAGCGTGCGCATCTCGATGGCGGCCCTCGAGGCGGCCATCGCGTTGACCGTCGAGCTGTCCGATGTATCCCTGCGCTCGCCCGCGTTCGCGCAAGGGTGCGATGAGCTGGAAGCCTACCTGCAGAAAATGGTCGAATCGATCGTCTACGCGTACCGCTTCATCTCGCCCCAGGTCTTCTACGATGAGCTGCGCCCCTTCTACGAACCGATTCGAGTCGGGGGCCAGAGCTACCTCGGCCCCGGCGCCGTAGAAATGCCCCTCTTCGTGCTGGAGCACGTCTTGTGGGGCTCGCAATCGGACGACCCAGCTTATCGAGAATTCAAAGAGACGTACCTGCCCTACGTGCTTCCCGCGTACAGGGCGGTCTACGCTCGGTTCGCCACAGAGCCGGCGCTCATCGACCGCGCGCTCGACGAGGCGCGAGCGGTGGGTACGCAGGGCGAGCACGTCCGGGCTGGGCTGACAGCCCTCGAGCGGGTCTTCAAGGTCCTGCTGCGCTTCCGGGCGCCTCACCTCAAATTGGCGGAGCGGGCATACGAAGCCGGGCGCAGCGGCCCCACAACCGGCAGCGGGGGCTACGCGCCCAGCATGCTCGGCGATCTACTCACGCTCACCTGTGCCGCGCGGTCCCGCATCCGCGCCGCGCTCGATGAATCCTGATGCGCGCGACCCAGTGTTATTTCACAAGGAGAGTTTGCCCCCATGACTCAGAAGAGCCCCGCGAACGGACACGATAGCAACCACTTCGACGTAATCATCCTCGGTTCGGGCATGTCCGGTACCCAGATGGGGGCCATCCTGGCCAAACAACAGTTTCGCGTGCTGATCATCGAGCAGTCGTCGCACCCGCGGTTCACGATCGGCGAATCGTCGATCCCCGAAACGTCTCTCATGAACCGCATCATCGCTGATCGCTACGACATTCCGGAGCTCGGCCACATCACCTCGTTCTACTCGACGCAGCGTTACGTTTCGTCGAGCACGGGCATCAAGCGCAACTTCGGCTTCGTGTTCCACAAACCTGGCCAGGAGCACGACCCGAAGGAGTTCACCCAGTGCGTCATTCCCGAGCTGCCGTGGGGGCCGGAGAGCCATTATTACCGGCAGGACGTCGACGCCTATCTGTTGCAAGCGGCCATCAAATATGGCTGCACGGTCCGCCAGAAGACGAGCGTGACCGAATATCACGCGGACAAGGACGGCGTCGCGGTGACCACCGCCGAGGGCGAGCGGTTCACCGGCCGGTACATGATCGACTGCGGAGGACCCGGCGCGCCGCTGGCGACCAAGTTCGGGCTCCGCGAAGAGCCGTGTCGCTTCAAGACGCACTCGCGCAGCCTCTACACGCACATGCTCGGGGTCAAGCCGTTCGACGACATCTTCAAGGTCAAGGGGCAGCGCTGGCGCTGGCACGAAGGAACCCTGCACCACATGTTCACCGGCGGCTGGCTCTGGGTGATTCCGTTCAACAACCACCCGCGCTCGACCAATAACCTGGTGAGCGTCGGCCTGCAGCTCGACCCGCGTGTCTACCCGAAAACCGACATTCCCGCGCAGCAGGAATTCGACGAGTTCCTCGCGCGGTTCCCGAGCATCGGCGCTCAGTTCCGGGACGCCGTGCCAGTGCGCGACTGGGTCAAGACCGACCGCCTGCAGTTCTCGTCGAACGCCTGCGTCGGCGACCGCTACTGCCTGATGCTGCACGCGAACGGGTTCATCGACCCGCTCTTCTCCCGGGGGCTCGAGAACACCGCGGTGACCATCCACGCGCTCGCGGCGCGCCTCATCAAGGCGCTACGCGACGACGACTTCTCCCCCGAGCGCTTCGAGTACATCGAGCGCCTGCAGCAAAAGCTTTTGGACCACAACGACGACTTCGTCAGCTGCTGCTACACGGCGTTCTCGGACTTCCGCCTATGGGACGCGTTCCACCGGCTGTGGGCGGTCGGCACTATCCTCGGGCAGTTCCGGCTGGTGCAAGCCCACGCGAGGTTTCGCGCGTCGCGTGACGAGGGCGACCTCGATCACCTCGACAACGACCCGCCGTACCTCGGGTACCTGTGCGCGGACATGGAGCAGTACTACCAGTTGTTCAACGACGCCAAAGCCGAGGTCGAGGCCGTGAGCGCCGGGCACAAGTCGGCCGAGGAGGCCGCGTTGCGGATTCACGCCCTCATCGACGAACGAGACTTCGCCAAGCCGATGTTCGGCTTCGGGTACTGCATCACCGGGGACAAGCCGCAGCTCAACAACTCGAAGTACAGCCTGATACCGGCGATGAAGCTGATGTACTGGACGCAAACCCGCGCGCCGGCAGAGGTGAAGAAGTACTTCGACTACAACCCGATGTTCGCGCTGCTCAAGGCGTACATCACCACCCGCATCGGCTTGGCTCTGAAGAAGTAGTCGGCCAAGGACGGCACACACGCGATGAACAACATTCAATTGGATCAAGCGAACGTCAAGAAGCATCCCCCGGGGGCGTACGACGCGACCACACGCGTGGCCGCGAGCTGGTACGTCGCGATGCGCTCGAACGACCTCAGGGACAAGCCGAAGGAGTTGACGCTCTTTGGCCGTCCGTACGTGGCGTGGCGCGCGGCGACGGGGCAGGCCGTGGTGATGGACCGCCACTGCTCGCACCTGGGCGCGAACCTGGCTGACGGGCGGATCAAGGACGGGTGCATCCAGTGCCCGTTTCACCACTGGCGCTACGACGAGCAAGGCAAGTGCGTTCACATCCCCGGCCACAGCGAGGTGGTGCGCCAGCTGGAGCCGGTGCCACGCGCGGCGCGCCAGCCGACGTTGGTCACCACCGAGCGATACGGCTACGTGTGGGTCTGGTACGGCTCCCCGCAGCCGCTGCACCCGCTGCCCGAAATCACCGCAGCCGACGTCGACAACGGCGACTTCATGCACCTGCACTTCGCGTTCGAGACGACGACGGCGGTTTTGCGGATCGTCGAGAACTTCTACGACGCACAGCACGCAACCCCCGTGCACGCGCTCCCGATCTCGGCCTTCGAGCTCAAGCTCTTCGACGACTGGAGCCGGTGGCCGGAGGTTGAGTCGCTGGCCCGGGCGGGCGCGTGGTTCGGTGCTGGGATCGACTTCCACGTGAACCGCTACTTCGGCCCCCTCGGCATGCTGTCGCGCGCGCTCGGCCTGAACATGTCGCAGATGAACCTGCACTTCGATGGCTACCCCGGCGGGTGCATCATGACCGTTGCCCTGGACGCAGACGTCAAATACAAACTGCTCCAGTGTGTGACACCGGTGAGCGACGGCAAGAACATCATGCACATGCTCATCTCGATCAAGAAGGTGGGCGGCGTCCTGCGCCGTGCGACCGACTTCGTGCTGTTCGGGCTGCAGACCAGACAGGCAGCGGGGTACGACGTCAAAATCTGGAACGGGATGAAGCCCGACGGCGGCGGCGCGTACAGCAAGTACGACAAGCTCGTGCTCAAGTACCGTGCGTTCTACCGCGGCTGGGTCGACCGTGTCGCGAGTGAGCAGTAATGCGTGAGGCCGAGCCGGTAGCGGTCGCGTCGCGCTGCCCGGCGCTTGCGAACCTTTCGAGCTGCGTCACGGAGATCACGGCGTACGGCGCGGCGGACCCGCTTGGGCTCGCGGCCACCCGCTTGGTGTCGGTGTCGCTCTTTGCGAGGTATTGATGACCATCTGGCTGTTGCAACTCGTGCTGGTGATCGCGCTCTGCAACCTCTGCGGCCGCCTTGCCGAACGGCTCGGCCAGTGCGCGGTGGTCGGCGAGATCGCGGCCGGCCTGCTGTTGGGGCCTTCGCTGTTCGGCGTGATCGCACCGAGTTTCTACGACCTGTTGTTCGGCCCACGTACGCTGTCAGCCATGGCGCAAGTCGGCGAAGTCGGCCTGATACTGCTGATGTTTCAGATCGGTCTGCATATGGAGTTGAGCGAGACGCTGCGCGGCAAGCGCTGGCGCATACCTGTCGCGATCGCGGCGGGCGGGCTCATCGCGCCGGCCGCGATCGGCATGATCGTCGCCATCGTCTCGAAAGATACGCTCGCCAGCGACGTGCCGGCGCTGCCCTACATACTCTTTTGCGGTGTCGCACTTGCGGTATCAGCGGTGCCGGTGATGGCGCGCATCATCGACGACCTGGCGCTCGGCGCCATGGTCGGCGCACGGCACGCAATGTCTGCCGCGATGCTGACGGATGCGCTCGGCTGGATGCTGCTGGCAACGATTGCCTCGCTATCGAGCGGGCCTGGCTGGGCATTTGCGCACATGCTCGTCAGCCTGCTCGTGTACCTGGTGCTATGCGCGCTCCTGGTGCGCTTCGTGGTGCGACCGGTGCTTGCGCGGCTCGCCTCGACTGCGCATGCGACGCGCGACCGCTTGGCCGTGTTGCTCTGCTTTGTAATAGCCTCGGCACTCGCGACGTCGCTGATCGGATTCCATAGTGCATTTGGCGCACTTGCGGCGGCGCTGTTCGTGCGGCGCGTGCCCGGCGTCGCGAAGGAGTGGCGCGATAACGTCGAAGGTTTCGTCAAGCTTGTACTGATGCCGGTGTTCTTCGCGTGTGCGGGGCTGCATGCGTCGGTCGGCACGATCGACGACGCGGCATCATGGATGTGGTGCGGGGTATTCCTCGTGGGCGGATTCATCGGCAAGTTCGGCGGCAGCTATCTGGGCGCGCGTGGCACTGGGCTGGCGCCGCACGATGCGATGCTGGTGAGCTCGTTGATGAATACGCGCGGGCTGATGGAGCTAATCGTCCTGTCAATCGGCCTGCAGATGCAGATTCTTCCGCCAAAGGTCTACACGATCCTCGTGGTGTTCGCGCTGGTGACGACGGCGCTGACCGCACCGCTGGTTCGATTCACGCTGCGCATGCAAACACGCGCAATGAGCCAACAGGCCGCCTGAGCCAGCTTGAGGGGAGAGCTCACCATGATTGCTGCCACCGAAACCAAAGTTCACGATTTGCTCGATGCCGAGGGCCGCGATGTCCGCGATGCCCGTGAACTGCGCAAAGTGCTGGGGCAGTTTGCTACCGGTGTGACCGTGATCACCACCCGCACCGCTGACGGCCGCAACGTCGGCGTGACGGCCAACTCGTTCTCCTCACTGTCGCTGTCACCGGCGCTGGTGCTCTGGAGCCTGGCACGCACGGCACCGAGCCTGAAGGCCTTTTGCTCGGCGAGCCACTTCGCCATCAACGTACTGGGCGCGCACCAGCACCACCTGTCGGAGCAGTTCGCACGGGCAGCAGCCGACAAGTTCGCCGGTGTAGCTCATTCCTATGGCAAGGCGGGAGCCCCGGTGCTGGACGATGTGGTGGCAGTGCTGGTGTGCCGCAACGTCACCCAGTACGAGGGCGGTGACCACCTGATCTTCATTGGCGAGATCGAACAATACCGCTACAGCGGCGCAGAACCGCTGGTCTTCCATGCAGGCCAGTACCGAGGTCTAGGGAGCAATAGAGCAGAAAGCGTCCTCAAGCACGAATAGCCCGGCTCATGTGATCTTTTGCCGGGAAGGGTCACTGATCCAGGTGCCCCTTGATGTGGCAGCAGCTCGACCTCAGTGGCTCGCTGCGCAGCGCCCCAGCGAACAACCAGCCCGATCGGCCAAGCGCCCGCGACAGCTATTTGTAGTTTCCCTCCTCCTCCTCCTCCTCCTCCTCCTCCTCCTCCTCCTCCTCTGAAGTCGATCCGTCACCCACGCCAGGAAATAAATAATCACTAATGGGTTTGTGCCCAATGAGAAAGCCCTTGTAGTACGTTTTTTTCGAATGCCTTAGGCCCTTGAAGCCTGGCCATCCCAGCGCGAGGCTTGCCCAGGCGGTGCTGATTGAGGCTCACAAAATGCATTTGATAATCATTTGCAATCAAGGATAGAATCCCGCCCCCTCGTCTGATCCCGCCTTGAATGATCGCCGCCGTGTCTTATCTCAGCGATAAACTCGAGCTCTACCTTTCCCACCGTACCGCGCTGGTCGACTATTCGGCGCCCATTGTCGGTTGTCGGGCTCAAGCCGAAGAAGTGGTCCAGGAGGCCTGGCTGCGCTTCTGCGGCCAGGCCGATAGCGCCGCCCAGCCGAGCAACCCGGTGGGCTACCTGTACCGCATCGTGCGCAACCTGTCCTTTGACCTGCTGCGGCGCTCGACCCTGGAAAATCGTCATCCCGATGGCGCCGATCTGCTGAACGAGCTGCCCTCGAGTACGCCATCACCGGAGCATCAGGCGCTGCACAGCGACCAGTTGCGCCTGCTGCAAGATGCGCTGGCACTGCTGCCGGAGCGCACGCGCCGGGCCTTCCACATGCACCGCCTGCAACACCTGACCTTCCAGGAAATTGCCGCTGAGCTGAAGATCTCCTCCAGCTTGGCGCACCAGCTGGTGCGTGACGCACTGACCCACTGTGCGGAGCACCTGGCCGATGACTGATACCCCCTTGCCTCAACCTGTATCCGGTTCACTGAAGGACGACCCCGTGTGGCAGGCGGCGATGGATTGGCTGCTGCAATGCCACTCGGCGCCGGATGACGCCTTGCTGCAACAGGCCCATGCGCGCTGGCTGGCCGCTGACGAGCGCCATGCTGTCGCCTGGCGCAAGGCCGAGAAAGTCTGGTTGCTCAGTGGCGGCCTGGCGCCGCTGGAACCACCCGTGCCCCAGCCTTTGCCCACCCCGCTCCGGGCTCGGCGCAACAGGCCGCGGCGGGCACTGAAGGCGCTTGCACTGGCAGCCTGCCTGCTGTTGCTGGCCGGGCCGACACCACCGACCGCCCATACCAGCCCAGCCGGCGAGCACCGACAAGTGCTCTTGAGTGACGGCAGCCGTATTGAACTGGGCAGCGACAGCGCTATTCGAGTGGACTTCGAACCCGGTACGCGGGCGGTCACCCTGCTCAGGGGGCAGGCGTTCTTCGAGGTCAGCCACGATGCCTCGCGCCCGTTCACGGTGCAGGCTGCGGACGTCAAGGTCAGGGTCATAGGGACCGCGTTCGACGTGGACCTCAGCCGCACCGCCGTGGTGGTAGCCGTACAGAGCGGCGCTGTCCAGGTTCGCGATGGGCGCGGCGAACTCGCGGTGCCGGCCCTGGGCCCGGGCGATAGCCTTCGCCTTGGCCTGGACCAGGGCCCGCCGCAGCGCGGTCGGCTATTGCCTGGCCAGGTTGCCCCCTGGCGCCAGTGGCAGTTGCTGGTCAATGACCGGCCACTCTCCGAGGTGGTTGAAGCGCTGCAGGACTATTACCCCGGTGTACTGCTATTGACGGACCCTGCTCTGGGCGAGCGGCGCATCACCGCTTCGCTGAACCTGCGCTCGCCAGTCAGCGCACTGCAACTGGCGATCGCTCCGTTGGGTGGGCATCTGCGGCAATGGGGCCCCTACCTCACGCTGATCCGCAAAGAGCCGCAAGTGCCGGCAAAACAATAAATTTCAAAATTTTCTGGAAGTTCTCGATCGCCGTTCGTTTATTGCCCCGCTGAGTTAATCATAATTATTCTCATTAGCATGTGCGTATTGTTCGCACTGAACGGGGAGTTCACCAGAGCATGTCCATTTTCCCCCAACAGGGACTTCAGGGTTGCCGACGCAGTGCGCGGCTGTTGTGGCTGTCAGTGGGGCTGGCGGTGTCCCTGCCGGCCTTGGCCAGTGACCATCGGACACGGCATAGCATCGACATCGCACGCCAGCCGTTAAGCACGGCGCTGATGGCGCTGGCACAGCAGACCGGCCTGCAGATCAGCGTCGAGAGCCAACTGCTGCTCAACCTGAACGCTCCGGCGGTGCAGGGCGAACTGAGCGCCGAGCAGGCGTTGGCGAAACTGCTCAAGGGCAGCCAGCTGGAGTGGATCTACATCGGTGACGACGCGCTGATGGTGCAACGGGCGACTCGCCCGCGTACCGACCCGGTCCGCCTGGGCAATACCAAGGTGCCTGGCGAGTTCTCGCTGCCCCAGGGTGAAACCCGAGTGGACCGCGCGACGATCGAAGCAATGCCGGCGGGCAATGGCGACATCACCAGCCTGTTGCGCAGCCATCCCAACGTGCAGTTCGACGACGCTCAGCTGAGCAGCAAGACCCCTGGCGAAATCGGCCCGGCCAACATCAGCATCAACGGGGCGCAGTTCTACCAGAATGCCTTCCTGGTCGATGGCATCAACATGAACAATGACATCGATCCGGCCGAATACCGGGTGCAATTGCTGGACGCGGTACCGGGGCGCAGCCAGGGCCTGGCACTGGACACCGACCTGCTGGAGAACATCACGGTCCTGGACAGCAACGTGCCAGCGGCCTATGGCGGCTTCAACGGTGGCGTCATCGATGCACAGACCCGTGCACCGACCCAGGCGCTGCACGGCAAATTCTCGGTGCAGACCACCCGCGCCGCCTGGACCCAATATCACGTCGACGAAAGCGAAGAACAACGCATGGAAAACTCGGGCTCTCCCGACGAGCAGCCCAAGTTCGACAAGGTCACCGTTCGTGGCACGCTGCAGGGCCACCTGACCGACAATTTCGGCCTGCTTGGCAGCTTCAGCCAGAAGCGCTCGACCATCCCCCTGGGTTTCTACTCCTACAACAATGTCGAGGAGATGGGCTTTCACGAGGAGAAGCAGCAACGGCGCATCGACAACTACTTCCTCAAGTCGGTATGGAAAGCCAGCGATCAACTCACTGTTGAGACCAGCGTGACCCATGCCCCCGAGGAGAGTCACTACTTCCGTGCCAACGTGGCCAACTCGGGTTATGACAACAAGGCCGGCGGCACCCAAGTGAACCTGCGCACCGTCTGGGATGGCGACCTGGCGCGCGTCGAACAGAACCTGGCGTGGAGCGGCCAGGAACAGAGCCGCCAATCGGACTCCGCCGACTACTGGACCTGGCGCAAGTCGGCCACCAAGGATTGGGGCATCGGCAACAAGGCCACCTCCAATACCCTTGAAGGCGGTTGGGGTGATATCGAGCAGCAGCAACGTACCTGGCAGTACAAGCTCAATGCCGACTGGCGCAGCGTCGACTGGCTGGGCATGACTCACCGCCCGCAGACCGGCCTGGAGTTCTCCCGCCAGTACGTGCGCTACGAGCGCCTGACCGACAGCAGCACCTATGTCACCCCCGCGGCCACCACCACCTGCACCAACGGCGCCGGGGTTACCGACAGCGTCGCCTGCAACATCGGCCAGACCCTGAACGGCTGGGCGGGCCAGTACATGAAAAGCCGTACCCGCTATGCCACTGGCGAATTCGACTTCACCACCACCTCCTGGGGCAGCTGGCTGCAGGACGAGATCACCCTCGGCCAACTGACCTTGCGCCCGGGCGTGCGCGTGGACAGCGACGACTACATGGACAAGACCACCTGGGCGCCGCGCTTCTCCCTGGAATATGACCTGTTCGGTGACCGCACCACCTTGCTCAATGCCGGCGTCAACCGTTACTACGGGCGCAGCGTCAGCAGCTGGCAGCTGCAGGACGGGCGCAACCGCCTGCGCTTCAACGAAACCCGCGACAGCCTGGACAAACCCTGGGTGGTCAAATCCAACGCGGCCAACCAGGTGCGCTTCAATCAGCTGGACATCCCCTACGACGACGAGCTGATGCTGGGCGTGGTGCAGCAATGGGCCGGGGTCGAATATGCCCTCAAGTATGTCAATCGCAAGGGGCGCGACCAGGTGGTTCAGGTGTCCGGCAAGACCTTGGGCGAGCCCTCCACGGACCCGACGCTGGCGAGCAACTACACCACCTACACCAACGACGGCAAGAGCGAGACCGACACCTACACCCTGACGGTGACACCGTTGCAGCGCTGGACACTGCTAGGCACCCAGACCGGCGGGCAACTGGCGCTCAACTGGACCGACAGCAAGGCCTCCGCACCGACCTACGTCGCCGCCGAGAACCTGTACTACCAGAACAGCGTCATCCAGTACCAGGGCAGCTTCATCAATTATGACGACCGCCCGGCCAGCAACTTCAACCGGCCCTGGACGGCCCGCCTGACGACCATCACCGAGATCCCCCAGGCCAATCTGCAGTGGAGCAACTTCTGGCGCTACCGCGCCGGCTACAAGCGCATTGGCGACACGGGGCGCAATGTGGACTACATGGGCACCTCGGTGGATGTCTGGGAGGAACAGAAATTCCAGGCGGCGCTGACCTGGGACACGCGCCTGGGCTGGCGTATTCCCACCGCCAGGGACCAGAACGTGTTCATCAATGTCGACGTGTTCAACGTGCTCGACAAGAAGTCGGTCAATGCCAACCAGACGGTCAACAGCAACTCGGTCTCGACCTATGAGGTGGGCCGCCAGTACTGGCTCGAAGTCGGATACGCGTTCTGAAATGCGCCGGTTCCTGAAGAGCCTGCAGGTCATGCTCGGCATGGTGCTGGTGATTGGCCCGCAGCACGTGCTGGCCTGCGCCACGAGCGAACCGTCTTGCCTGCGCGAGTTGTACAGCCGGCCCCCCGCGCAGTGGCCGGCGCCGCAGGTGGATGCCGGCGTGGCCTGGCAAGAGCTGGGCCCCTTGCCCGAGCGGGCGCCGTCCCCGGCGTACAACCCCTACACGCAGCAGAAGGCCGATCTGGGCCGCCGGCTGTTCTTCGACCCGCGCCTGTCGCGTTCGGGGCAGATTGCCTGCGCCTCCTGCCATGAACCGGACCTGGGGTTCGCCGATGGGCGTCGGGTTTCGTTCGGGCATGACCGTGCCGCGGGCCGGCGCAATGCACCGAGCCTGGTGGCCAGCGGCCTGGCCAAGAAGCTGTTCTGGGACGGGCGCGCCGACAGCCTGGAGATGCAGGCCCTGATGCCGGTCGTCGACCCCAAGGAGATGGCCTTCAGTGTCGCGGAACTGGTGGCCCGGCTGCGTGACACCAAGGACTACCCGGCACAGTTCGCCCAGGTATTTCCCGGACAGGCGCTGGGTGCCGAGCAGGTGGCGGCGGCATTGGCGACTTATCAGCGTGGCCTGCTGCGGGTTGCCCAACGCACCCCCTTCGAGCGTTTTCTACGGGGGCAGGCGAAGGCGCTCAGCGACCAGCAATTGCAGGGGCTGCACCTGTTTCGCACCAAGGCACGCTGCATGAACTGCCACTTCGGCCCGGGGATGCAGGACGACCGCTTCCACAATGCAGGCCTGACCTTCTATGGGCGCCTGCGCGAAGACCTCGGGCGCTATGAAGTCACCGGGCTGGCGCAGGATGTCGGGCGCATGCGCACACCTTCACTGCGGCTGGTGAGCCATACCGGCCCCTGGTTTCACAACGGGCTGGCCAGCAGCCTCGATCAGGTGCTGTTGTTCTACAACGCAGGCATGCCCAGGCCCGTACCCAAGGAGGGGCAACTGCAAGACCCGCTGTTTCCCGTGACGTCGGCGCAATTGAAGGTATTGGAGCTGGACCGGACCGAACTGAAGGCACTGAAGGCTTTCCTGGAGGCCCTATGAGAGGTTGGCCGCGGCGGCTGCACATCGGTGTGCCCACACAGGGCCAGCGCCAGGGACTTGATCACCTCCTGCCCGCTGCGGATACCGCTGTCGAGCCAGACTTCGAGGCGCCGGGCAACAGGCGCCTGGCGGCAGCGGGCCGGCGGCTGGCGATCTAAAGAGTTCGTAAAGTCTGCCCGCCCGCCCCTCCCGGCACCTGACAAATGCGCTTCAATAGCCTGCAAGCCAAGCCTGAAGCTCCCGGAGAAGCCCATGAGCAAAGTCGCCCGCTATCTGCAGGTCGAAGACATCCTCCTGGCGGTCAATGTCACGAACAAGCAGCGCCTGTTCGAGCAGGTCGGCCAGCACCTGCAAGAGACCCGGCAACTGCCGGCGGAGTGGGTGGCCGCCAGCCTGTGGCGCCGGGAGTTGGCCGCCAGTACCGCCATCGGTGAAGGGGTGGCGGTGCCCCACGCGCGGCTCGCCGAGCTCGATCGCATTCATGCGCTGTACCTGCGGCCACAGACCGCCATGGCCTTTGCCGCCCCGGACCAGCAGCCGGTCAGCGATATCCTGGTGCTGCTGGTGCCCGCTCCCGCCGATCAGCAGCACCTGGACCTGCTGGCCGACACCGCCCGGCTGTTTACCAACCCGCGGTTTCGCCAGGCCCTGCTGCGCTGTACTGCGCCGATGCAGGTCAAACAGCTGTTCGATCACTGGTAGCTTGACCCAGACACCTGCTCCAGCACGCAATACCCATTTGCCGCTCCCCCGCGGCAAATGGGATAGCTCAAGCCCCACCGATCACCTTCCGGCACAAGATTTCATCTATTGGCGGTTAGCCGACTCATCCATTAACGTTCATTACACCTCGCGCAGCCCAGCGCTTGAGGGGGTGCCTGCCCTGCCGTCGCGCCGCTCTCCATATTCCTGTTGAACTCACTCACTGATTGCTCAATTAGAGAGAATATGAACAAGCCACAGCTGCTGCCTGTAGCCACTGGCGGCCGGCGTCCTCACAGGGACGAAGGTACCGGTCGAAAATCCTCTGGGCACCTGTCTCTTCTGTTGCTTGCCCGCTCGTCCCTGAACCTGATCTGCATCGCAGCCCTCGCCAGCTGCGCCGTGGGGCCGGATTTCAGCCGCCCGGAACTGAGCCGGGACGCCGGCTACAGCGCCACGCCCCTGCCGCCCGGCACCGTCACGGCGGGGGTCGCCGCCGGTGGCGCGGCGCAGCGACTGGTGAACGGCATGGACATTCCCGGGCAGTGGTGGACGCTGTTCCGCTCGCCGCAACTCGATGCCCTGGTGCAGGAAGCGCTGCAGGCCAACCCGGATATCGACGCCGCCCAGGCCGCGCTGCGCCAGGCCAATGAACTGCTGTACGCCGAACAGGCGTCGCTGTTTCCCTCCCTCAGCGCCTCGGCCTCGAAAACCCGCGAGAAGGTGTCCGCCGCCAGCGCCCTGGGCTCCAGCGGCGGTGCGGCAGCGGCCGGGGGCTCTGCGGCGCAGATCTTCACGGTCAACTCGGCGTCCCTGAGTGTGTCCTACGCCCCCGACGTGTTTGGCGGCACCCGTCGGCAGATCGAGGCCAGCGGTGCCCAGGCCGACTACCAGCGCTACCAGCTGGAGGCGACCTACCTGACCCTCACCGCCAACCTGGTGAACACCGCCATCAGCCTGGCCTCGATCCGTGACCAGATCGCCGCCACCGAAACCGTGATTCGCCTGCAGAGCGACCAGCTCGACCTGCTGCAGGCCCAGCGTCGACTGGGTGCCATCGGCGACAGCGATCTGCTGACCCAGCAAGCGACCCTGGCCCAGACCCGCGCCACCCTGCCGCCCTTGCAGAAACAGCTGGCCCAGGCCCGCAACCAGTTGCAGGCCTACCTGGGGCGCTTCCCCAGCCAGGACCGTGGCGAACACTTCCAGCTGGCCTCCCTGCACCTGCCCGAGGAACTGCCCCTGAGCCTGCCTTCGGCCATCGTCGAGCAGCGACCCGACGTGCGTTCCGCCGAGGCCCAGTTGCATCAGGCCAGCGCCGATATCGGCGTGGCCATCGCCAACCAGTTGCCGCAGTTCAGCATTACCGGTTCCCTGGGCTCCACGGCGCTGGCGGGCACCAAACTGTTTTCCTCCGGCACCGGGGTCTGGAGCCTGGCCGGCTCCATCGCCCAGCCGCTGTTCGACGCCGGCGCCCTGGAGCATCGCAAGCGCGCCGCGGTGGCCGCCTATGAGCAGGCCGCAGCGCGCTATCGCGGCACGGTGATCACCGCCTTCCAGGACGTAGCCAATGCCCTGCGTGCCCTGCAGGCCGACGCCGAGGCCCTGCAACAACAAGTGCTGGCCGAGACCGCCGCGCGCCAGAGCCTGGACCTGGCCCAGGCCCAGTACCGCCTGGGCGCGGTGGGCTACCTGAACCTGCTGACCGCGCAGCAGACCTACCAGAACGCGATTGTCAGCCGGGTGCGGGCCCAGGCCGCCCGCTACAGCGACACCACGGCGCTGTTCCAGGCCCTGGGGGGCGGCTGGTGGCAGCGCCAGGATGTCGACCCCGACAGCCTCGGCAGCCCCGATCGTTTCGGCTGGCCGTCGCTCAAGGAGATGTACCCGCCGCCCGCGGCCCAGCACCGCGAACAGGCTCAAGCCGGCCAGCCGGGCCGGCTCCAGGGGCCGGCAGCCGCCGCGCCGTCCACTCGACCTGCACCCTTGCCTTAAGTGAGATCCGCCATGGCCGATGTCCACTCCAGCCCCTCCCCTGCGCACCCCGGCGCGGCCCCCCAGGCGCCGCGCAAGCGCCGGCTGCTGCGGCCGATGCTGATCATGCTCGGCGTGGTGCTGCTGATCGTCGCGGTGATCGGCGGGGTCAAGTTCGCGCAGATCTCCAAGCTGATCGCCCAGGCCAAGGTGCCCCTGCCGCCCGCGGTGGTTACCGCCATCAAGGCCCAGTACGAAGAGTGGCAGCCCAGCGTCTCCGCGGTGGGCTCGATGAAGACCGTGCGCGGGGTGGACGTGACCACCGAGGTCGGCGGCATCGTGCGCAGCATCGGCTTCAAGCCCGGCCAGGAAGTGGCCGCCGGCGACCTGCTGGTGCAGTTGAATGCCGACTCCGACATCGCCCAGTTGCATTCCCTGGAAGCCACCGCGGCCCTGGCCGGCACGGTGCTCAAGCGCGACCGGGCGCAACTGAAGGTGAGCGCGGTGTCCCAGGCCCTGGTCGAGGCCGACGAAGCCGACCTCAAGGCCAAACTGGCCGCTGCCGAACAGCAGCGCGCGCTGGTGGCGAAGAAGAGCATCCGCGCGCCCTTTGCCGGGCGCATCGGCATCACCGCGGTCAACCCCGGGCAATACCTCAACCCGGGGGACAAGATCGCCAACCTGCAGACCTTCGACCCGATCTACATCGACTTCAACGTGCCCCAGGCCCAGGTGCAGCAGGTGGCCCTGGGCCAGAGCGTCACGGTCAGCGCCGACGGCCTGCCCAAACAGACGTTCACCGGCCGGGTCAGCTCCATCGACACCCAGTTCGACCCCAACACCCGCAACGTCACGGTGGAAGCCACCATCGACAACCCCAAGCGCAGCCTGGTGCCCGGCATGTTCGCCCGGGCCGTGGTGGCCTCAGGCGGCACCCAGCGTTACCTGACCCTGCCCCAGACCGCGGTCACCTATAACCCCTACGGCACCACGGTGTTCATCGCCAGCCAGAAGAACAACGACCAGGGCGACGCAGTGCTCACCGCGCAGCAGACCTTCATCGAAACCGGCCCCAACCGTGGCGACCAGGTGGCGGTGCTGTCAGGGGTCAAGGAAGGCGACCTGGTGATCACCAGCGGCCAGATGAAACTCAAGAACGGCTCGCCGGTGAAAGTCGACAACAGCCACGCGCCGCGCAACGATCCTTCGCCGACGCCGCAAGAGCACTAGGGCCCGCCATGAACTTCACCGATACCTTTATCAAGCGTCCGGTCTGGGCCGTGGTGGTCTCGCTGTTCATCCTGATCCTGGGCCTGCGCTCGATCTTCGAGCTGCCGGTGAACCAGTGGCCGCGCACGGAAAACACCGTGGTCACCATCAGCACCTATTACTACGGGGCCGACGCCGCCACCGTGGCCGGTTTCATTACCCAGCCCCTGGAGGCCGCCATCGCCCAGGCCCAGGGCATCGACTATCTGTCGTCCACCAGCATCACCGGGCTCTCCACCATTACCGCGACCCTGCGCCTGAACTACGACTCCAGCAAGGCGCTGACCGAGATCAACACCCAGGTCAACTCGGTGAAGAACCAGTTGCCGGCCCAGTCCCAGGAACCGGTGCTGACGGTAGCGGTGGGCCAGACCACCGACGCCATGTACCTGGGGTTCTACAGCGACACCCTGGCCACCAACAACATCACCGACTACCTGGTGCGGGTGGTCAAGCCCAAGCTCGATTCCCTGGAAGGCGTGCAGACCGCAGAGATCCTCGGCGGCCGCCAGTTCGCCCTGCGGGCCTGGCTCGACCCGGACAAGCTGGCGGCCCACAACGTCACCGCCCAGGACGTGGCCACGGCCCTGGGCAACAACAACTACCTGTCCGCCGTGGGCTCCACCAAGGGGCAGATGATCACCGTGGACCTCACCGCCGGCACCGACCTGCACACGGTGGACGAATTCAAGCGCCTGGTGGTCAAGCACAACGGCGACGCCCTGGTGTACCTGGAGGACCTGGGCAACGTCACCCTGGGGGCGGAAAACTACGACAGCAGCGTGGCTTTCTCCGGCAAGCGCTCGGTGTTCATCGGCATCAAGGCAGCGCCCACCGCCAACATCCTCAACGTCGCCGACAACGTGCGCAAAGCCTTCCCCGAACTGCAATCGCAACTGCCGGCCGGGGTGCGCGGCGAGATCGTCTACGACTCCACGGCCTTCATCAACACCTCGATCTTCGAGGTGGTGAAGACCCTGGTGGAAGCCATGATCATCGTCTCGGTGGTGATCTACCTGTTCCTCGGCTCGTTCCGTGCGGTGATCGTGCCTCTGGTGGCGATCCCGCTGTCGCTGGTGGGCACCTTCTTCGTCATGTACCTGCTGGGTTATTCCATCAACCTGCTGACCCTGCTGGCCCTGGTGCTGGCCATCGGTCTTGTGGTGGACGACGCCATCATCGTGGTGGAAAACGTCGACCGGCATATCAAGGAGCAAGGCCGCGGCGTACTGGAGGCGGCGCTGCTGGCGGCCCGCGAGCTGGGCGGCCCGATCATCGCCATGACCGTGGTGCTGATCGCCGCCTACGTGCCCATCGGCCTGCGCAGCGGCCTGACCGGGGCGCTGTTCAAGGAGTTCTGTTTTTCCCTGGCCGGCGCAGTGACGGTGTCGGCGGTGATCGCCCTGACCCTGTCGCCAATGATGACCTCGCGGCTGTTCAAGAGCGGCCAGGAGGAAGGCCGGTTCGCCAAGCGCCTGGACCGCTACTTCGACTGGCTGCGGGGGCGCTACCACCGGGTGCTGGCGGCCGGGCTGGATAGCTGGCCGGTGCTGGTGACCTTCGGCTTCCTGCTGTTCGTGCTGGTGGCCGCCAGTGGCCTGACCGCCAAGAGCGAGCTGTCGCCCACCGAGGACCAGGGCCTGGTGTTCATGCAGATCAAGGGCGCGCCCACCGCCTCGCCGCAGCAGATGGAGTGGATTGCCGACCAGGCGTTCCAGATCGCCAACAAGGAGCCCGAGTACCTGCAGATGTTCCAGCTCACCGGCCTGCCCTCGCTGAACCAGGGCCTGGGCGGGGTGCTGCTCAAGTCCTGGGAGGATCGTGACCGCTCCCAGGCGCAGTTGATCCTCGACCTGCAACAGAAGTGGAACCAGGTGCCCGGCGCCACCATCGCCGCCTTCCCCCTGCCCTCGCTGCCCGGCGCCCAGGGCCTGCCGGTGCAGTTCGTGATCAGCACCACCGAGTCGGTGGCCAACCTCAACGAGGTGGCCCAGGCGGTACTGGCCGAGGCCACCAAGCAGCAGCTATTCTGGTTTTCCGACCTGGACCTCAAGCTCGACAAGCCCCAGGCCAAGCTGGTGGTGGACCGGGAAAAGATCGCCGCCCTGGGCATGACCCAGGCCGACGTCGGCGCCGCGCTCTCGGCGGCCCTGGGGGGCAACTACGTGAACTACTTCTCCACCGCCGGGCGCTCCTACAAGGTGATCCCCCAGGTGCTGCAGGTAGACCGGCTGAACCCCGAACAGATCCTCGACTACTACATCCGTACCCCGTCGGGGGCGATGATTGCAGCGCGCACCGTGGCCCATATCGAAACCTCCACCGAGCCTGAGTCGGTCAACCACTTCCAGCAGCTCAACTCGGCGACCCTGTCCGGGGTCAGCGGCGTGTCCCAGGGCGAGTTGCTGGCCCGGCTCAAGGGCATTCTGGAACAGGTGGCGCCATCCGGTTACTCCAGCGACTACGCCGGCGAATCACGGCAGTTCATCCAGGAATCGGGGGGGTTCGTCGGCCTGCTGCTGTTCTCGATCCTGATCGTCTACCTGGCCCTGGCGTTCCAGTTCGAGAGCTACCGCGACCCGGTGGTGATCCTGTTCTCGGTGCCGCCGGCGCTGTTCGGCGCCCTGGCCTTCATCACCATGGGGTTCGCCTCGATCAACGTCTACACCCAGGTCGGGCTGGTGACGCTGCTGGGGCTGATCACCAAGCACGGGATCCTCATCGTGCAGTTCGCCAACCAATTGCAGCGCGCCGGCCACAATAAGCGCGAAGCCATCGAAGAAGCCGCCGCGGTGCGCCTGCGGCCGATCCTGATGACCACCGCGGCCATGGTCCTGGGGGTGGTGCCGCTAGTCTGGGCTTCCGGCGCCGGCGCGGCGGGCCGCCACGACATGGGCCTGGTGATCTTTGCCGGGCTGTCCATCGGCACCCTGCTGACCCTGTTCATGGTGCCGGCCATGTACCTGTTCATTGGCAGTACGCACTCTGCCGCAAGCATCGAGAACCCGGGGGCGCAGGCGGATGCCGGAGCTTCCGACAGCGCCTGAACCCCTGCTCGATCGAAACCGCCGGGTATCAGGCCGGTACGCCCAGGATGATGTGGGACGCCTTGATCACCGCCGTGGCGCTGACGCCCGGGGCCAGGCCCAGTTCGGTCACCGCATCGCGGGTGACGATGGAATACACCTGGCTGCCGCCGCTGAGCTCCAGCACCACTTCGGCGTTGACCGCACCATCGGTGACGCTGATCACCTTGCCCTGCAGGCAGTTGCGAGCGGACAGGCGGATGCCCTCGGCATCGGTCATGAGCATCACCCAGGGTGCCTTGACCAGGGCCAGGGCCTCGGTGCCCGGGGCGATGCCCAGGCTACGCAGGCTTTGCAGGGTCACCACCGCCACCAGTTGCTCGCCGCCCTCCAGGGACAGCACCACCTCGGCGTTGACCGAACCCTCTTCCACCTGGCTGACCCGGCCTTTGAACACGTTGCGTGCACTGACTTTCATGTTGCATTCCTTTTATTGACTGCGGGGTTAGGATCGCCCGGCATGATCCGGGCGCACGTTGTGTAGAAACAACCATAGCGCCCGCCACCCAAGGCCGGAGATTTCTCGCAGGCCCCGGGTCAATCCTGCTCTTGCAGGTGTTCGATAAAGGTCGTGCCGCTATAGCGCTCGCGAAACAGCCCCGCCTCCACCAGCATCGGTATCACCTGTTCCAGGAAAATGTGCATCGAACGGATCGAGCCCCCCGGCGCGGCGATAAAGCCGTCCATGGCGCCGGCCTCGGCCCATTCGACGATCTGTGCAAATGCATCTTCGGCGGTGCCTATCACTTGCCAGTGGGCCGCGGAAATCACTTCCGGGCGCAGCAGCAGTTCGTCCAGGCGCAGGGTTTCGCGCTCGATCAACCGCCGCAGCAGGTTGGTGTGGGTACGGCTGCCGGGGTTGTGCACCGGGGCCGGCAGGTCGGCGGCGCTCACCGGGCGGTCCAGGGGCCAGTCGCTTAAATCGAGGCCGATCATCTGCTGGATCGAGGCGAACTTGCGCGCGTTGTCCGGGCGCCCGTGGGTTTGCATGAACAGCTCGCGGGCCTGTTCCCGGGTCGGCGCCAGGTACAGGCTCAGGCCCGGCAGCAGGCGGATGTCCTCGGGGCGGCGGCCGTGGCGCCGGGCCCGTTGCGAGAGGTCGCGACGCAGTTCCAGGGCCGCATCCTTGTCCGGGGTCGGGGCGAACACCAGGTCGGCCACCGAGGCGGCAAAGTCGCGACCGGTGTCCGAGGCACCGGCCTGGACCAGGGGAATCCGTGCCTTGCCGAACGCCGGCAGGTTGAGCGGACCGCGCACCCGGAAGTGCTCGCCGGCATGGTCCACCGGGTGCACCTGGCTGCGGTCGGCGTAACGGCCGTTCTCCCGGTCCAGTAGCAGCGCCTGGTTGGGGTAGCTGGCCCACAGGTCGTGCACCAGGCGGGTGAACTCCGCCGCCCGGGCATAGCGCTCATCCGCGCCGGGCATGGCCTCCAGGCCGAAGTTCTCGTGGCCCTGCAAGGCGGTGACGATGTTCCAGCCGGCGCGGCCATTGCTCACCCAATGCAGCGACTGCAACTGGCGCGCCACCACATAGGGCGGGAAGAAGGTGGTGGAAACGGTGGACACCAGGCCGATGCGGGACGTCTCCCGGGCGATGCACGCCAGCAGCACCGTGGGATCGAGGCTGGCGAAACCCGAGCCGCTTTCCAGGCCGTCCATGTTCAGGCAACTGACGTCGGGGCGGAACACGAAATCCAGGTGCGCGGCCTCGGAACGCTTGGCGATGTCCACGGCGAAGTCGGCGCTGTAGATGCCTTCGATATTGCTGTCGGGCTGGCGCCAGGCATCGCCGCTGAGCCAGGTGGGGGCCAGGGACATGCCGATATGCAGGCGTTTGCGGTTACTCATCTGTTGCCAATCTCCTGTGTACGAATGAACGCCGGCAGCGCCTCGGGGGGCGGCCGGCGACGGGTTCCCGGGGGCCTCAGAACGCCCCTTTGACGCCGATGCCCAGGGTCCGTGGCTGGGTCATGCTGGCCTCGATGCCGCCGATGCCGCGGTTCTGCTGCATGTAGGTGGGCGAGCGGTCGTCGAAGACGTTCTTGACGTAGCCATAGAGCTGCACCTGGTCGTTGAAGCGGTAGCTCATGCGCGCATCGGTCAGGGTGTAGGGCTTGATCGAATAGGCCGAGGTGTTGGCGGTATCCGAGTAGTAGCCGTCCAGGTAGCGCACCTGGGCATTGAGGTTCAGGCGCTCGGTGATGTCCCAGCTGGGGCCGACGCTCAGGGTGTAGCCCGGCGAGCGGGCAAACTCGTTGTGGGCGTAGTCGGCGTTGCTGGAAATCTTGTCGATGCGGGTGCGCAAGGTGCCGGCGCTGGCCTTGAGCCGCAGGTTGTCCAGCAGGCGATAGTCCAGATCCAGCTCCAGGCCATAGGCGTGGGCCTTCTCGGCGTTGATGGTGTAGGACTGTGCAACCCCCGGGGAAATCACCACCGGGATGTTGTACTGGGCGTCCTTGAAATCCATGTAGAACAGGTTGGTGTTGATCAGCAGGCGGTCGTCGAGAAAGCTCGCGCGGCTGAACAGCTCATAGTTCCAGATCGACTCTTCCTTGAAATAGGCCCATTGCCGGGTCGTCAGGTTCAGCGACACACCGCCCGGGTTGTAGCCCCGGCTGACCAGGCCACCGACGGTCCAGTGCGGGGTGGCGGCGTAGGCCAGGGAAACCTTGGGCAGCACGGTGGAGAAGGTCTTGTCGTAGTTCAGCGCGCCGGGAGCCAGCACCGAGTTGCCCGTGCGCTCGATGTGGTCCTGCTGGTAGCGCAGGCCGGTGCTCAGGGTCCACAGGTCGGTGAGCCGGTAGTTGAGCTCGCCGAAGATCCCCAGGTTGGTCTTGGTGTCGTCGAAGGCCGAACGCCCCCGCAGGTTGAGGGTTTCGTCGGTGCGGGTGCGGGCGTAGTAGATCCCGCCCATGCCACTGAGCAGGTCCTCTTTCTCACCGAAGGTCAGGCGCGACTCGTTGGAGGCGTTCTTCTGGTGGATATCGGCATCGCCCTCGCCCGCCGCCCCGGTCACCCGGTGCACCGACGACAGCGAATACTGCGCCTGGTTGAACAGCTTGAGGCCATTACCCAGCTCATAGGAGACGTCGAGGATGCTGGTGTTGGTGTCCTGTTCCCAGGACGGCATGGTGGTGGAGCTGTGCTCCAGCTTGTGGAACGGCGCCGAGGCGGCTTCCTGGGTCGGGCGGTTGCTGTCGTTGTGGGCGAAGGTGAACTGGCTTTCCAGCCCTGGAATGTCGGTGGGCAACCACAGCAGCTTGGCCCGGGCATTGAGGTTGCGAAAATCCTGGTCGGTCTTGCCGCCCTGGAACTTCGGGTTGTCGTAGTCGATGAAGGTGTCGCGGGCCGAATAGTCCACTGCCAGGCGCCCGGCAAAGTCCTGGGCCAGGGGCCCGGACACCGCCACCGAACTGCGCCGCGAGTGGTAGCTGCCGATCTCCGCCTGGTAGGCCGCCTCGGGGGTGAAGGTCGGGTTCTTGGTGTTGACGATGATCGCCCCGGCAATCGCATTGGCGCCCTGGGAGGTGGTCTGCGGGCCGCGGAACACCTCGATGCTGTCCAGGTCCCAGACCGAGGTCGCGCCGAAGAACATCTCGTTGTAGTTCAGGTAGTGGCCGTCCAGGTTGATGGTGGCCCGCGGCACCGTACCACCCCAGAACACGTTCTGCCCGTTGTTCGGGCCCTGGGTGTCCTGGCCGCGGATGATCGGCGCGCCCACCGAGTCGGTGTAGATCACGTTGGGGCTGCCGTTGATGACCTCCGACACCGACGCATCGCCGGTCTTGTTCTGGTCGATATCGCGGTCGGTGATGATCGACACCGAGGAGGCGGTGTCCTTCAGCTCGCGGTCGAGTTTCTCACCGGTGACCACCAGCGATTCCAGGGCCAGGCTGCCTTTCCCTGGCTTGTCCGGCTGCCTGCTGTCCTCGGCCATCAGCGGCGGGCTCGCCAGCAGGGTGGACAAGGTGAGAACGCCAATACCGTGACTGAATGTGCGGTGCGTAAGGGCCATCAAAACTTCCTTCCAAATGAGAATGATCCTCTTTCACGATTAGGCTATCACGCTGCCATGACATTCCTCAATACGGAATACATTCTGCAAATTGGAATGATCTACACTTTTGGCCCGGGCGCATTCCCCCGTCCCAGGCAGGCGGTGGAACCGGTATCATGGCCGCCGCTAGCGCCAGCGCCGCGCAGGCCGTAGCCTGCGTACCCCACGCGGCCAGACATTGGTGAGGAGACCCAGCCGTTGAACAGTTCGCAGCCCCCGTTGGACGAGACCCTGGATGCACCGCCGGAAAAACGTTCCGGGGTGATCCAGTCGGTGTCGATCGCCGCGCGTTTTCTCAACACCCTGGCCAATGCCGAGGGCGAGCTGGCCCTGG